>CAZNKW010000266.1:0-1534 GCA_964573655.1 uncultured Dehalococcoidia bacterium | reverse complement strand
TGGAGCTGAGGGGATTCGAACCCCTGACCTCCTCCGTGCAAGGGAGGCGCTCTCCCAGCTAAGCTACAGCCCCAGAAGGAGCTACCTCTGGATTTTAACATTACTCAAGGAAGGGGTCAATGGCTAGAAAGCTTCTCTAGATGGTATTTAGTTGTCACGCTGACCCCGATTTATCGGGGGAAGGGTCTCTCGACGCTGTCCTGAAGCACCAGCGAAGGATTCTTCGGTCACCAAGGCGACCTCAGAATGACAGGTGGGATTATTAAATGGTCTCTCCTTCACCTCTTCGCTCTATCAAGTGGCTGTGCTATACTTAAAAAGGGTGTAGATTCTGCTCAGTGGGGTGATGACCTATGAGTAAGCAAGAAGAAATGAGGCAAAGGGTGGAGGAGCTGAGGAAGCTAATTAATTATCATAACTATCGCTATTATGTGCTGGATAGCCCGGAGATAAGTGATGCCGAGTATGACGAGCTGATGCAGGAGTTGAAAAGGCTGGAGGCGGGGCACCCCGAACTCATCACCCCTGATTCACCGACACAGAGGGTGGGGGCAGCCCCGGTGGAAGCCTTTGGCGTAGTGGAGCACCCCCTGCCTTTGTTAAGCATAGCCAATGCCTTTTCTAATGAAGAGTTGCTGGCGTGGTATAAAAGGGTCTTAAACCTTGTGGGGAGGCAAGGCTTCGACTTTGCCTCTGAAATCAAGATGGATGGGCTAGCAGTAGCCTTGACCTATGTTGATGGGAGGCTGGTTACCGGGGCTACCCGAGGTGATGGCTACCGGGGCGAGGATGTAACTCAGAATTTGAGGACTATCCGGAGCATCCCCCTCTCTGTTCCCAAGGATGCCCCACCCAGGTTCGAGGTGAGAGGGGAGGTCTTTCTCTCCAAGGCGGGCTTTAAGAAATTGAATGAGGAGAGGGCCAGAGAGGGCCTACCTCTCTTTGCTAACCCAAGGAATGCTGGTGCTGGCTCGGTACGCCAGCTTGACCCCCGTATTACTGCCCAGCGTCCCCTGGATATTTATGTCTATGCCCTGGGGTATGCTGAGAGGAAGAAAGTGCCTGAAACCCACTGGGAAAGGATGGAATACCTCAAGTCCCTGGGCTTCAAGGTAAATCCTTATAATAAGCTTTGTAAAACCATCGAAGAGGTGGAAGAGTATCATCAGGAGTGGCAAGAGAAGAGGGAGAGTCTGCCCTATGAGACCGATGGTGTGGTGGTTAAAGTCAATTCTATCGAGCTGCAAGACCGATTGGGATTTGTGGGGCATGAGCCAAGATGGGCTATTGCCTACAAGTTCCCTGCCGTGCAAGGCACTACTATCCTGAAGGATATTGGCATCAATGTGGGCCGGACAGGTAGCCTCAATCCCTATGCAATCCTGGAGCCAGTCCGTGTGGGTGGGGTGGTCATTAAGCAAGCAGCTTTACATAATGAAGAGGATATCAGGCGAAAGGACATCCGTATCGGCGATACAGTCATTGTGCAGAGGGCTGGCGAGGTCATCCCGGAGATAGTGGGACCTATAGTCAG
>CAZNKW010000265.1:0-1567 GCA_964573655.1 uncultured Dehalococcoidia bacterium | reverse complement strand
ACCTCCGCCTCCACCGAGTCATTTACTGAAAGGGAGCCTTCAGTCACCCTTCCCTGGTGAACGATATGTTCACCAAGCCTGATGGTATTAAGTACAGCAACCTTGCCTTTGTTACTACGGATTTCCCCTGTATCACCAACCTGCCCTCCCATCTCGCCATAGAAGGGCGTCTGGCGCAGAATCACCCCCACATCTTGACCCTCAGAAACACTGCCCACCTGCCCCTTTTCTACTGACTCGCTATCCCGGAGCAAGACTGCTATAGTAGAGTCATGTTTAAGACTCTTATACCCGACAAACTTTGTGCTTCTGGGAATAATAGTAAGCCGTGCCTTCAGGCAAGCTTTCCCTGTCACTTTCCCTGTAAGCTTCACCGCTGCCCTAGCTCGCCCTCGCTGGCGCTCCATTTCCTTTTCGAACCCCTCCAGGTCAACCGAGAGACCTCGCTCAGCAGCTATCTCAGCAGTTAGCTCCTCAGGGAAGCCATAGGTATCATAGAGCATGAAAATATCTTTTCCAGAGATGATCCTTTCGCCTTTCTCCATTATCCTATCAAGCCAATCAAGACCAGTATCCAGCGTTTGCCCAAACCTTTCCTCCTCTAAATTTATGACTTCGAAGATAAAGTCCTGACTACTTACCAACTCAGGATAAAGGTGCCCCATCTCGATAATAACAGTGGTTGCTACCTCAGCTAGGAAAGGCTTTTCCAGCCCCAGCTTCCTACCGAAGAGGGAAGCGCGGCGCAGTATCCGACGCAGCACATAGCCCCGCCCCTCATTGCTGGGAATCACCCCATCGGCAATAAGGAAGGGTATGCCCCGAGCATGCTCGGCCACTATCCGGATGGCTCGGCCGACTGTTTCCTCTTGTCCATATTGCTTTCCCGTTAGCTCAGCAACCCTGGCTACTATGGGAGTAAATAGGTCGGTCTCGTAGACCGATACCTTGCCTTGCATAACGGCAGCAATGCGCTCCAGACCCATGCCAGTATCTATATTGGGCTTGGGCAAAGGAGTGCGTCGCCCTTCCTTGTCCTGATTGTACTGGGTAAACACCAGGTTCCACACCTCCGAGAAGCGAGGACAATCACACCCTGGTCCGCACTCAGGCTTGCCACAGCCGAACTCCTCTCCAAAATCGTAGATAATCTCACTGCAAGGTCCGCAGGGACCTGAATCACCCGCCGGTCCCCAGAAGTTGTCCTTCTCCCCAAACCTGACAATCCTTTCTGCCGGGACTCCCGCCTCCTGCCAATACTTAAAAGCCTCCTCGTCATCAAGGAAGATGGTTATCCACAGACGCTCCAGGGGCAATTTGAGCCACTGGGTCACAAACTCCCAGGCCCAGTCAATAGCCTCCCTCTTGAAGTAATCGCCCACGCTGAAGTTACCCAGCATCTCAAAGAAGGTAAGGTGCTTGGTATCCCCTACCGACTCAATATCGGTGGTGCGAAAGCACTTCTGGCAGGAGGCCAAGCGGGGGCTGGGCGGAGTAGCCAGACCCAAAAAATAGGGCTTGATTTGCACCATGCCAGCAGTGGTCAACAGCATGGTAGGGTCACCTT
>CAZNKW010000264.1:0-1697 GCA_964573655.1 uncultured Dehalococcoidia bacterium | reverse complement strand
GCCGAGCTGCGAAGGGAGCTGGGGCTTATCGGTATAATGAAGCTAATGTTGAAGTTAAGGAAGGAGATCAATCGTGGCAAGACTCAAGATTGGTCAAGCCTTTACGAACACGGCGTGACCAATCGGATATTTTTGAACGACGTGATCAGACAAATGGCGGCAGGGAAGGCTTTGGTTGACATGGTAGGCAAGGACAAAGCATCCGACATATTCCGCAGAATTTTGGACCAGACGGCCGATATCGGTGCAACGATATTGCCATCGGCCGAGGATTTCAAGGCGTGCGGGGATGTTGTTGGCTCTTTTAAAGAATATGGCAAGGCAATGATGGCAGCAACCGTACAGTCTGGACTTCAAGAGATTGAGCTAGTGGAAGACAGCCCCAGAGCACTCGCCTTCAATGTGAAATACTGCGTTTGGTGTGAAGTGGCCAAGAAGCTTGGTGATCCCTCTATTTGTTATTTCACGAGCTGCTACGGGGACGAGGTTTTTTTCCCCAAGGCTGTGGCAGCAGGCGGGGGTCGGTTCACCCGCACTGGAACCCTAGCTACCGGAGCACCGGTGTGTGACTTTCGGTTTGAGCTTGTCAGCAAACCATAGGAATCTACTTAGAATACCCCTATGGTATTTTACGGCATTGGGGCTAGAACCTTGAGTTTGATGTGTTAGTAGATATCCCTTAACTAGAGAACGAAGGGATGTGCATCCCCTCTGGATTGTCAAACTTGCACTTTGGGCATTTCATCTTATCGGCCCTCTGTGTGAGATACTGGTACGAGGTGTTTAGATATGACCATACTACAACCCTGCTCATGGATTGTCGATGCCTCGGCGCTATTTCGATTACCTTCCCCAAACCACTCGTCAAAAGGCTCTCACAGTAAGCCGGAGGGCAATCGGCGCAGGGGATTCTTCATAAAGGATAGAATGGGTCAGGGAGAACCATAACCACTAAGTCCCTATACAATGATTTCAAAGGGGATTGATTTACTCACATTTGTGTCCAATCCAGTGTGCTATAATGTCGCTGAAAAGTTTTAGGGAGGTGAAAAAGTGGCTGACCTCAGTGAATCAGCACTCTATTGTAGGGACAAGTGTCCTATCTGCTCCAGAGCGAAACGGGGCAACAAGCCATGCAAGCTGTTCGCCGCTCTGTGCAGGCTAGTCTGTCCTCACTGCAAAGCCTACGAACGAGAGAGCGGCAAGAGATGCACCGAAAACATTAGTTAGCCGAGACAAGGGATTGGGCGTAAAAAGAAGCCTGGGGAGTTAACCGGGCTATGTCGAACCACTAGCAACTCCAACAAGGAGGTGAACGATGGAGGAGCGTAAATTGGTGATTAATTACACGGTTTGGTCTTTGCTTAGATATGCAGCCTTTGCGGCGTGTGGATGCGGGCTGCTCTATACCCTCCTCTCAACACTCGCATCTAGTGATACGAGTGCCACTGCACAGATGGCGCAATTTTTCTTGGGCCTATTGCTAACATTGCTCTCAGGAGGACTCTTATATGGTTTGTCATACGCCCTTTCCTTGATTCAGGAGATTAAGAGAAGTCGGCTGGAGCGGACGAGTGAAAGCCAACCGAGTAAAGGTCCTATGTTCTCCTCCTGAGCTAATACAGCACAAGAGGCTGTTCAAAAATGTAGTGCGGGTCTTTAGACCCGCCTAAAGCAGACCTAAAGGTCTGCACTAC
>CAZNKW010000263.1:0-1699 GCA_964573655.1 uncultured Dehalococcoidia bacterium | reverse complement strand
GGCGTTAATCCCTTAAGGGGGCAGAACAATGTCCAGGGTGCCTGCGATATGGGTGCCTTACCCAGTGTGTATGCGGGCTACCAACAGGTAGATGACCCCAAGGTCAAGGAAAAATTTGAGGCTGCTTGGCGCTGTAGCTTGAAAACATCCCCTGGGCTGACACTGACTGAGATTTTCCAGGCTGCTCAGCAGGGACAGGTCAAGGCGCTCTACCTTGCTGGTGAGAACCCAGTGTTGAGCGACCCTGACAGCAAGCACATTGAAGAAGCATTGGAGAAACTGGAATTTCTCGTTGTTCAGGATGTCTTCCTTTCTGAGACTGCCCGCCTGGCCGATGTTGTTCTGCCAGCGGCAACCTTTGCTGAGAAGGACGGCACCTATACCAACACGGAGCGGAGGGTTCAGCGGGTGCGCCAGGCAATTGAGCCTGTCGGCGATTCTCGACCTGACTGGTGGATCACCTGCCAGCTCGCCAAGAGAATGGGTGGCAAAGGCTTCAACTTTGCCCATCCTTCAAAGATTATGGAGGAGATCGCCCGTCTCACCCCCAGCTATGGTGGTATAAGCTACCGACGGTTGGAAAAGGGGGGACTGCAATGGCCTTGTCCCACCAGAGAACATCCTGGCACACCCATTCTCCATACCGATATGTTTTTACGGGGTAAAGGCAGGTTCATACCCCTGGAGTACAAGCCACCAGCAGAATCACCAGATGACGAGTATCCTCTAGTGCTTACCACTGGGCGCAGCCTCTATCACTATCACACCGGCACGCTAACACGGAAAGCAGAGGGGCTCAATGTGTTCCATGGTGAGGAACTGGTGGAGATGAACCCCCTGGATGCTAAGACTCTGGGACTCAATGATGGCGACAGGGTAAAGGTAACCTCCCGCCGAGGAGAGGTTATAGCCCGCGTGAAGATAACACCGGCTTCGCCACCAGGTGTGGTCTTCATGACCTTCCATTTTGCTGAGAGTCCTACAAATATTCTCACCAACCCTGCTGTTGACCCTGTGGCTAAGATCCCTGAGCTTAAGGTGTGTGCAGTTAGGGTAGAAAAGGCACTTTCTGAAGAATGAGGGGGGCTTTAGGACCAATGAAAGAGATAACATTAACCATCAACAATAGGCAGGTCAAGGGAAAAGAAGGAGACACTGTTCTTGAGGTTTGTCAGGCCAATGGCATTGATCTGCCTACCCTTTGCCATCTTGAAGGGTTGAGCGATGTCGGGGCTTGTCGAATGTGTGTGGTGGAAATCGAGAGGGAGAGGAGACCGGTCCCTGCTTGTACTTATCCTGCCCGGGAGGGATTAGTGGTGAAAACCCATACGGAGCAGCTTGAGAAGTATCGGCGCCTGGTTCTAGAGCTTATCTTCACCGAGCGCAACCACTTCTGCATGTTTTGCGAGCAAAGCGGGGACTGTGAGCTGCAGAAATTGGGCTACCGATATCAGATGGATAACGTGCGCTATCCTTATGCCTTCCCTTCCTTACCTTTGGATTCGTCGAGTGATTACCTAGTAATTGACCATAACCGCTGTATCCTTTGTGGCAGGTGTGTTCGGGCATGTAGTGAGGTAGCCGGAATTCACGCCCTGGATTTCGGTAAGCGGGGCTGGAGGACAGTGGTATCTGCTGATCTTGAGCTGCCGCTAGGAGAATCATCCTGTATTTCCGATGGAGCCTGTATGCAAGCTTG
>CAZNKW010000262.1:0-1718 GCA_964573655.1 uncultured Dehalococcoidia bacterium | reverse complement strand
GGAGATTAAGAGGAGGGGGAAGGTTTCACCCTCACCCTACCCTCTCCCGTCAAGGGAGAGGGATTTGGCGAAAGCCATGTCGAAGACTCGCTGTAGGAAAGCAGGAGGAGAACAGAACCCATAGATCAAGGCAGCACTTTGACTATCGACTGCTGGTAGGACTAGAATACATAATCGGAGGGCCAGTGGAGTATCTTTGGGCACCCTGGAGGATGGAGTTCATAATGATGGAAAAACCAAAGGGGTGCATTCTCTGCCAAAAGCCTAAGGAGAAGGACGATGAGTCTAACCTTATCCTTTACCGAGGGGAGAAGAACTTCGTCATTCTAAATAGCTTCCCCTACAACCCAGGGCACTTGATGGTGGCCCCCTATCGGCATGTTGCCAGCTTGGAAGAGCTGGCTGATGAAGAGCTCTGGGAACACTTTGAGATAGTGAGAAGGGGCACCAGGGCACTAAGAAAGGCTTTTAATCCCGCCGGCTTCAATATCGGTATAAACATAGGCAAGTCAGCGGGGGCAGGGATTGGTGACCACGTTCATACCCATATTGTACCCCGCTGGGACGGGGATACGAATTTTATGCCCCTTATATCTGCTACGAAGGTAGTGCCTCAGGCTTTGGCTTCAACCTATGAGAGCTTAAAGGGAAGGATATAGCCAACCGGTGGTTGAGGCTCCTTCACACTAGGCCTGCAAAACGGGAATCCTTTTCGTGGAAAGCCTCCTTGGCTCCCTTTTCCCTCCTCTCCCGGAAGAAATTGAACTCACCAGGCTCGTGACGCAGATTGGTAAACAGCGTGTGGGTGATATAGCCATAAGTAAAGGCGTCGTTGAGTCCCATACGATCGTAGAATAAGTGCCGGGTGGCTTTGCCTATAGCAATGCCATCCCGGGGGAGAAGACATAGAGCCTTAGCCAGCCGGTCTACCTCCTCCTCCAGCTTATCAGGAGGCACTGCTTTAGTTACCAATCCTATGTCCGCTGCCTCCTTGCCGGAGATCAGTTTCCCGGTAACGTAGAGATCGACAGCCCGCTTCAGACCTATCTGCATTACCAGATGACCAAAGGAGTGTTCACCACCCCCGGCAAACCCTATCCTTTGTCCAGGCCAACCAATTTGGGCATCCTCAGTCGCTATGGTGAAGTCGCATGCCGTGGCTATCATTGCCCCGGCCTCGAGGCAGTAACCATGCACCTGGGCTATGGTGAGCTTAGGGCAGAGGAAAATCGCCTTGTAACCTTCACAAATCCCATCCCTATCCATCTTCAGTCTTATACGCTGGCTGGGACGTTTCTCATCTTTCCCAGTGCCAAACCCGTAGACAAAACCTACCTTACTCAGGTCCTGTCCGGCAGAGAAAGCACGCCCTGCCCCTTTGAGGATGATCACCTTCACTTCATCATCATTCTCCGCTGCCTTGAATGCCCGCAGCACCTCAGCGAAGTCTTCCCCCACTGAGATAATGGTAAGGGTATTTAACTTCTCGGGCTTGTTGAGGGTGATCTTGGCAACTTCCCCCTCTTTCTCGTAGATGATGTACTTATAACTCAACTCTTCCTCCTTGGTACAAAACTCATTCTAATACTATCACCCGCTTAATCCGCCTGTCAATTTAAGTAGGGGACAGACTCCGTGTCGTCCCTTTATAACAGACCTTTAGGGTCGCCTTTCCCTAACCTTGTAGGGACAGACCTTCAGGTCTGTCCGCCTCTTCT
>CAZNKW010000261.1:0-1727 GCA_964573655.1 uncultured Dehalococcoidia bacterium | reverse complement strand
GACCCCCATTGCGTCCCCAGCCATATGGCTTGAATATCTTTCAGTTCCACTCCCGCATCAGCACAAGCCTCATAGGCTGCTTCAGCTATCAGGTCCTTTATATCGGCATCCCATCTCTCTCCAAACTGGGTGCACCCCATGCCTACAATAGCCACTTTGTCCTTTATACCCTCTGCCATCTTTCCTCCTTTTCTATTCCCTTACCGGTCGGCATTTCCAGAAATAGTTGTGAACGCCCAGTGCGTCATGAATTCGCCTGAAGGTCAACTCCATTCGTATTCCTACCCTCAAGTTGTTTACGTCTCGGTCAGTCATCTGGCTGAAAACTCTCCCCCCTCCCTCAAGGTTGACGGCAGCCAGCACATTAGGGGGGTCTACCACAGCTGCCCTCTCATCCATACTGTAGGTAAAGAGAGCCCCTTTTCTATCAGCTAGTGGCACCTCCTCAAGGAATTCCTCTTCAGCCTGACAATACATACATCGCTTTTGCAGTGGGAACTGAACCTTGCCACATTTCTTACATTGATGGCCATGGCACCTATAAACCCAGTTACGATCCCTCCAGATTGCTGTTAAGGAAGTCCTCGGTCTTGTCATCGGGGTCTCTTCAAATTTCATCAGGTTTTTGAACCTAATATACTTGCCATAATTCTCAAGCACGAGCTTAGATTGGAGATGTTTCTTGATGCCTCTTCTATCCTTTAGCTCCCCTATCCCCTCCCTTACTCGGATGATATGGGCGTCAGCACCGTCTCCATAATTACCCAAGAGGATTCTATCCCCAGGCTTGGCTTCTTCAAGGGCTCCTACCAGAGTCATTAAAGCAAGGGCTGCTCCTGTATTACCGACATTATCGAAGAGAGGGTCCTGGACCTGAGTCTTAGCGTCCAATTTCAGGGCTCTTACCATAGCTGCATGGCTCCTGGCGTTGGGGGCATAGAAAGCAGCCTTGGTGAAGTCTTTGGGGGTTAGCTTATGAGTGCTTAACAAAGTGGAGAAAGCTTTCTGAAGGTGGGGCTGATATCCTTGCTCCAGAGTGAAGCGGTCCTCCCAGGTTCGAGGCACTACATCATACTCAAGTCTCCACACATCGATAAACTCGCTAGTCAGGTAGTAACTGCTCTCAATCTCAGCTACTACCCCGTCTTCTCCGATAAGGAAAGCAGCCGCGCCATCTCCAAAGATGGGTTCAAAGGCCGAATCGGGGGCCGGAATTCGGCAGTCAGAGACGATGACCAAGACCTTTTTCGCCGAACCTGCTTTTACCGCATCAAGAGCAACTCTGATAGCAATAGTCCCAGACCTGAGGGAGTTAGCGAAGTCGGCCGCAATTATATCCTCACGTAGGTCAAGAGCAGCGGCTATAATACTGGCCGACTGCTTCTCTTTGTAAGGTGGGGTAGTGGTAGCAAAATACAGGGCATCTACAGATTGCTTTTCTACTCCCTTAAGGCAGTCCATCCCTGCCTCTACTGCCATAGTTATGCTATCCTCATCCCAATTGGCTATAGCCTTCTCCCCCTTCCCAGCACCCCCACCCCAGACCTGGTCCAGAATCCCCCGGCTAAGCCTGTAGATAGGGATATAAGCCCCGTAAGAAACTATGCCGACCATCTCTTCTCCTTTCCTCTTTTGAATCTCGTTTCCTCTAAATCAGACCAACGACAATTATAATCGTTGGCCCCCCTCTAAGGCAAACAACAGGGTACCAAGGTCGCTTATTAATA
>CAZNKW010000260.1:0-1728 GCA_964573655.1 uncultured Dehalococcoidia bacterium | reverse complement strand
CTTTGTGCAAAACCCATCATCCGTCGTGACAGGAGTCACGACGCTACAGCTCCTAGGAGACCCCGCCCTTCAGGGCGGGGTCTGTCACATAGCGAAGCAGCCAACGGTGGCATTTATGCCACCCACCCCACATGTGGGCTGAAGCCCACGGTTGGCGGCTAGCACAGGTGAGACCCCCCGATGAATCGGGGGGTCTCAAGCGCTTGCCTGTGGGAAAGCCTTTTCAAGCTTGATAAGAAAGCTTCTGACTTAAAACCATGAAGATTGGCAAGACTCTGCGAGGTGAGAGCATTTTAGTGAAAATTGGGTAATTGGAAGGCCAAGCTGGAGTTTGTATCCCGGCTAAACCCTGCTATAATCACCAGAGAGGATAATGTCAGACCTAGAATTCCTCTTCCACCCACAATCGATCGCTATTGTTGGAACCCCCAGTAACCCTACGGATGTGCAAGGAGCGGGAGTCTTTTTGGATGCCCTGATAAGCTTCGGGTACAAAGGGGATATTTACCCCGTCAATCCTAAGGTTAGCGAAATCAGGGGATGGAAGACCTATCCTAACCTTATGAGCCTGCCAAAATCTCCTGACTACGTCATCTGTTGTCTTCCAGCTTCTCTTACCCCCCAGCTTATAAAGGACTGCGCTGCCAGAGGAGTGAAAGCCGTCTCCATGTACACCGCTGGTTTCAGTGAAGAAAGCGATGAGGGGAGGAAACTGGAGCAAGAGCTAGTTAGCATAGCTCATCAGGGAGGAGTACGGCTTATCGGTCCGAATTGCATGGGGATATATTGTCCCAGCACAGGCTTGTCCTACAACCCAGGACTGAGCAAGGAGGCTGGCCGAGTGGGTTTCCTCTGCCAAAGTGGAGGGAATTCTCTGACATTAGCCTTCATGGCAGACTTTCGCCGTATCCGCTTCAGCAAGGTAATTAGCTATGGCAATGCCGCAGACCTAAATGAGGCAGATTTTCTGGAGTATTTGACCCAAGATGCTGAAACTGAAATAATTGCCGCCTATGTCGAGGGTGTCAAAGAAGGGCGAAGGTTCACTAAAATTCTGCCCCAGACCGCAAAGACAAAGCCAGTGATAATACTTAAAGGTGGCCGCACTGAGGCGGGGGCAGGAGCAGCCGCTTCTCATACCGGTGCCCTTCGTAGCAGCAAGGAGATCTGGGATGCCTTCTGTCAACAGGTGGGGATATTACAAGCTTACAGCCTGGAGGAAATGCTCGACATTATTGAGACATTCTTATATCTGAAGCCACCAAAGGGACGCAGAGTGGGCATCCTTGGGTGGGGTGGAGGAGCAAGCGTTACAAGCGCTGATGACTGTGAAAGTGCTGGACTGGGCGTTCCTGTGTTTTCTAGCGGCCTCAGGCAACAACTGAGAAGGTTTATCTTTGGAGCAGGCAGCAGTGCCACCAACCCTATAGATTCCTTGATACTGACCAATCCTTCGCTACTTTCCCAGACCATCAGGATGATTAGTAATAGCAAGGAGATTGACGTCTTGCTGGTATACATGCCCTTAGCTGAGAGACGCTCACTCTATGGGCCTGAAATGAGGAAGGTGACAATAGAAACCATCCTAGAAGCTGGCAAATCCATTGACATACCGATAGCCATTGCACAGCCCCACGGCGATACCCCAGAGAGTTCAGGGTTGTTCTTTGAGCTCCAGCAAAAGTGCCTTGAGGCAGGCTTTCCTTTGTATTCTACCACCAGACGTGC
>CAZNKW010000259.1:0-1744 GCA_964573655.1 uncultured Dehalococcoidia bacterium | reverse complement strand
AGGTGCTTCAGCAACGAGCCTTGGCTGAACCTAAAATAGAGTTCCTATGGGATACGATAGTGGAGGAGATTGTGGGAGCGGACAGGGTAAAAGCGCTCAGGCTACGCAACCTGAAAACTCACCAGCCTTCCTCTCTCGAGGTAGCTGGCACTTTTGTGGCTGTGGGGCTCAAGCCCAATAGTCAGTGCTTTGCTAATATCGTGGAGCTTAATGAAACAGGACATATCGTGACTAACGAACTAATGGCAACCTCAGTCCCCGGTATCTTCGCTGCTGGCGACATCCGCAGAAACTCAGCTCGTCAGATTGCTAGCGCAGTTGGAGATGGTGCCACTGCTGCCCTGTCTGTCTTCAGGTATCTTCGGGGGTAAAGCTGAGGGCAGCATTGCCCTCTCCCTATTTATATACCCTCTACCGTTTTCGGGGCAGGATGACCACCTTGCGAATTTCCCCCTCCTCAATACTTTGAGTAGTTACATCAGGGTTGACCGACAGGGCAAGGTGGACAATCCGTCGCTCATCCGCTGGCATAGGCTCTAAGGTCACCGACCGCCCACTAGATTTTGCCTTTTGGGCTAACCTTAATGCCAGCTCCCTCAGTGCCCGATAGCGGCGTTCCTTATATCCTTCTATGTCAATAGTTATGGGCACCCTCCCCTTCTGGTAGCGAGCTACAATAAGTCGGACAAGGTACTGCAGAGAAGCTAAGGTCTCACCACGGCGCCCGATAAGGATTCCTAAATCATTGCCCTTGACTTCTAAGACAATGGACTCAGTTTCTGAGCTTGCTCCCTCAAAAGAAGATTTTAACTCAACCTCAGCAGTCAGCTTCATCCGACTAAGGAGTTCTTCTAATACCTCTTTAGCCAGTGCAGCCACCTTGCTTTCCTTTGGCACTTGGGGCAGTGGAGTCACCCTGACCGTAGCCTCTTCAGATCCCATCCCTAAGAAGCCCGACTTGCCCTCCTTCAGAACAGTGACCTCCACCTCCTCCCGGCTAAGCCCCAACTGTTCCAGAGCCTTCTGAATGGCCTCCTCCACTGTCTTAGCGCTTACTTCTAGACTTTCCATGCCTTGTTCCCTCCTTCGGGTTAGCGATTCCACCAGGGGCAGTAATCTCTGCCCCGCGTTTCTCAGGTTTAGCTGCTTTTTTCTTGTCAACTTGTTTTGCCGGCGAGGGGGCAAAAAGGTTCCCCCATCCGTAGATATAGTATTGAACCACTACGCTAAAGATCGTAGAGAGGAGCCAGTAAAGCCCCAATCCGCTGGGAAGGGTGAGACAAAGGAAGCCAAACATTAGCGGCATCATTATCTGCATCATTCTTTGCATTGATTCCTGCTGAGGGTCTGTGGTAGGTTGGGTTATCATCTTCTGTGATACCCACATTGTCGCTCCCACCAAAATGGGGATTAAAAGGTAAGGGTCAGGATTGCTCAGGTTAAGCCAGAGGAACTTCCCCGAAACAGGCAATGCTTCATGAACTATGGACCACGAGTAAAGGTTCTCCGAGAGTCCCAGGAGGTCCTGAGGGGTTGTCGCCAGGACTCGAATAATAGCCTGGTAAACGGCTATGAAGATAGGCAACTGGATGAGCAGAGAGACGAGCATAGGAGAGGAGAGACAACCCATAGGGCTCACCCCTGCTTCCTTATAAAGCTTCATCGTCTCTTGCTGTAGCCTTTGCTTATCTTTAGCATACTTCTTCTTTATCTGCTGCAACTTTGGCTGTATTGCCCTCATTCC
>CAZNKW010000258.1:0-1746 GCA_964573655.1 uncultured Dehalococcoidia bacterium | reverse complement strand
GGTGCTTCGACCTGAAGCAGATGAATGCTAGGCGCCAAGTCTTCTTTGAACAAGACCCTATACATTCATCACTCCGTATTCGACTTTGCTCAATTTCTCTACCCTCACGGCACAGACCTTCAGCTCAGGTATCTTAGAGATAGGGTCCAGGGCGGGATTGGTAAGCACATTGGTCGGGCTCTCAGCAAAGTGGAAGCTCATGCATACCACTCTAGGGGGCAAAATCTCAGTTAGCTTGGCTCTTCCTGTTACCTCCCCGCGACGGGAAACCACCCTTACTATCTCCCCATCGGCGATGCCCAGTTCAGCCGCATCTGCCGGGTTTATCTCCACCAGTTCCTCCCCCCGCAAGGTATTGAGTCCCTTTACCTTTCGAGTCATGGTGCCAGTGTGGTATTGATAAAGGCTTCGTTCCGTGGTGAGGATGAGCGGATATTCTTCATCAGGCAACTCCGCAGGTGGCTTGTACTCCAAGGGGCAAAACCTACCCTTACCCCGGGTAAAGGTCTCAGCATGGAGGAATTTCGTTCCGGGGTGTTCTGGAGTAGGGCAGGGCCACTGCAAGCCCTCCTTCTCCAGGCGCTCATAGGAAATGCCACCATAGCTGGGAGTGAGACGGGCAATTTCCTCCATTATCTGCGAAGGATGCTCAAAATCAAAGCCCTTAGCCTCAAGCCTTTTGGCGATTTGGCATATAATCCACCAATCGGGTTTAGAGTCTCCTATAGGCTCTATCGCCTTCCTTACCTGCTGCACTCGGCGCTCGGTATTGGTAAAGGTGCCATCCTTTTCAGCAAAGCTAGCTGCGGGGAGAACCACATCAGCCAGGCGGGCAGTCTCCGAAAGGAATATGTCCTGAACTACTAGGAATTCCAGCCTTTTCAAGGACTCTTCAACATGCCGCGAGTCAGGATCACTAAGCGTGGGATTCTCACCCACAAGGTAAATTGCCTTTATCTGCCCTCGATGGGCAGCCTCAAAAATCTCAGTCAGGGTCAGCCCTGGCGTGGTGCTTAAGGAGCAATCCCAAGCACTCTCGAACTTCTGCTTAATATCAGGGTTGGCTACAGCTTGATATCCAGAATAGACAGTGGGTAAAGCGCCCATATCACAGGCACCCTGGACATTATTTTGCCCCCTTAGTGGATTTACCCCTGTTGATGTCTTGCCAATATTGCCAGTGAGCATGGTCAAGTTAGCCACAGCCAGCACATTGTCAGTGCCATGGGTGTGCTGGGTGATACCCATAGCGTAAAGGATGGAAGCCGGCTTATGGGTAGCATAGATTCGGGCGGCCTCAATAATCAAGCCTCGAGGGACACCACTAACCTTCTCCACGAAATCTAGATCGAATTTCTTCAGTGAATCCCGAAAGGCGTCAAAATTCTCGCAGCGCTGCTCTATGAAGGATTGGGCAAGCAATCCTTCATCAACAATGACCCGCATCATTCCCATGAGGAGAGCGACATCGCTCCCTGGACGATGCTGTAGCCAGAGGTCAGCGAAACGACAGAGGTTGATCTCCCTCGGGTTAGCCACAATAAGCTTTGCCCCCTGGCGTACCGCCCTGGTTACCTCCACTCCAATAACAGGATGCGCTGATGTAGTGTTACTGCCAATAGCCAGAACGCAGGCGGCATCACCGATTTCGTTGATAGAGTTGGTCATAGCACCGCTGCCGAAACTTGCGGCCAGACCGGCCACTGTGGGCGCATGTCAGAGACGGGCACAGTGGTCGATATTATT
>CAZNKW010000257.1:0-1751 GCA_964573655.1 uncultured Dehalococcoidia bacterium | reverse complement strand
AGGGTGAAATGGTGAGGTAAGAGCTCACCAGCGGCTGGGTGACCAGCCGGCTGGGCAAACCCCACCCGGAGCAAGACCAAATAGGAGGACGATAAGGACGCCCGACCAGTGTCCTCGGGTTGGTTGCTCGACTCTGATGGTAACATCAGGGCTAGACAGATGGTCACCAGTCCCCCGATAAATCGGGGGGCTACAGGACCCGGCTTATAGGCTTACTTGGTTCTCTCCTAATTCTCGTTTTTCTGCACCTATGTACCTAGACCTAATTGTCTTTGATGAACCTGGTAATGCAAAGCCCGGAGCGCCTTAGCAAGCTCCAAGAAATAATATTCACACCCCCAAAAACCCGCCTTATTTTGCGTCTCATCGATTGTTTTTGTTTTTGGTATAAGTAAGTAGCTTCTCCTTTTCTATGACTTTCTCTTGCATGTGGCATTCCACGAATACTCTACCAGAAGTCTTGTGCTGTTGTGCTAGAATTATCAGGGAGACTGACACAGTCGTGCCTATGCCTGAGATCCCACTTTCTGTTTCCGTCGAACTGTGATATCATCTATTATGCGTTGACAAGCCATGGGAAGACTGACAAAGAGGTTATGCTGATGAAAGTAGAACCAGTTGAGGAGTTGAAACTTCTGCGGGAGATCCACAATAAGCTGACTGAAGTGCGAAAAGAGCTGCAAGGAAGTCAGAAACGGATGATGGAGCGGGATGACAAGCGATACGAGTTGCTGCTGAAAATTGCCGAGACTATGAAGAAGGACATGCAGGAGACTCAGACTATGCTGGCTGAAACAAGAAAGGAATTGCGGGCGATGTATGAGCAGGCGGCGAAGCGAGAGAACGAGCGGTATGAACGGCTCATGAAGATGACTGAAACTGGCGGAATGCATAGGTTTGGTATCTTCTATTGGGTGGGCTTTGGAGCCCTGATTGGATTCTTGATTGCCACGCTGGGTGCTGTGTTGTGGATCCATTTGACCTGACCAGTAAGCCAATATTTTAGGTATAAGAAAACATGATGCCTGGTGAGTTCCCTGATTTACAATTTGGAATGAGACCCTCCGGTGGGTCGGGGCAGTGAGCCTCAGGCGATGTAGTGTACCATCAGATAGCAGAGACCCCTTAGACTATAGCATCGTTTATGATCTCTTCTAGCAGGGAAATGTCTATCCGCTCCCCACACACGTTGCATAACCACTGCCCATCACATGATGTGTCACACCAATGATAAGCCCCTAACCCCTCATTCCAAACAAGGTAGGCTGAAGCTCTGTTCTCTATCACATTCAGTTCCTCCTCACAATGGGGACAACGGAATTTAGTCGCCATGCCTTTCACCCCCTCACTTTGCCTTAGCCTAGACCGGTGGCTCTTCGTCGGCATGCTTGGTGATATTAGGGGCTTCTTCATGTCCCCCCTTTCGGGTTGTTTGCTCTATTGGCTCCCGCTATCTAGGTGCCCGGTCAGAGATAGCTGCTCAACGGCCTTGTTAGCATGCACTGGTCAGGAGGTCTTCAGGTCACTTCTTCCCTCTATGTATTAGTCGCTGTTACCTCCAAAATCCCTTGCCTCCCTTGGGGTGAAGTAATCCCGACCTTGCCCCGCTGCCAGGGCACCGAGTAAGGGAAAAGCCTTATAGGATATGTTTGATGGTGGGAAGCCTATCCTAGCTAGAGTTGATGGTTACCCCCTTCCCTGTTTCAGTTGAGGGTAGACTCTGTATCGCCCCTATATTTTTCGGGTAAAAT
>CAZNKW010000256.1:0-1765 GCA_964573655.1 uncultured Dehalococcoidia bacterium | reverse complement strand
TCTGACCTAAACTCCACATACTCCCCTGTGCTGGGAAGCCTGAAGCCCAGTAAACAGGCGTGGATGAACTGTCTCTCCAGGTACGGCAACCTCACCCCATAGACTGGGTCTCCAGCTACCGGGTAACCTCTGCTAGAGAAGTGGACTCTAATCTGGTGAGTGCGACCTGTCTGCGGTGTTGCCTCTACTAAGGTGTAACCACTGAGATACCTCACCACCCGGTAAAGAGTGCGCGCTTCTCTCCCCTGAGGAATTACCGCCATCCGTTTACGGTCCCTGGGGTGGCGACCAATAGGGGCTTCAATAGCACCTTCCTCTGGTGAGGGACGTCCTTTGACCAATACCAGGTACCTCTTCAGCACACGGCGGCTACTGAACTGAGCAGATAGATTTAGCTGTGCGGCTTTGTTCTTGGCTACTATCATCAGACCCGAGGTATCTTTATCCAAGCGATGCACTATGCCCGGGCGAAGCGAGCTATCAATGGCTGAAATCTGGGGGCAATGAGCTAAAAGAGCATTTATTACCGTATGACTGGGATGCCCCGGGGCAGGATAAACAGTAATCCCAGCGGGTTTGTCAATAACCAAAAGGTCATCGTCTTCGTAGACGAGGGCTAAAGGAATGCTCTGAGGGACAAGAGTGGGGGCAGGAGAAGGAGGAGGCAGGTTGATGACAATTACATCCCCCACCTTGGGCTTAAGGCTGGGCTTGGCCACCTGGCCATTTACCGTGATGTAGCCTTCGTCAATCAGCTTTTGGATATAGGAGCGAGTAAGTTCCTTACGTGATTGGCAGATATATCTATCAAGGCGAAGATTTGCTTTGTCTACTACCAGACGGAGGGTTCTAGCTATTTCCATTTAGCCATGCTTGGGGGATAATTTCAGACGCAGCCAGAAATAAACAAAGAGGATAATCCCGACGACGAGAGCCGAATCAGCCAGGTTAAAAGCTGGCCAGTGATAATCGCCCCAAAGACGAAAATCAATAAAGTCGGTGACATAGCCAAAGGCAATTCGATCGACTAGGTTACCTAGGCTGCCCCCAATAACCAACCCTAAGGCTACCTTAATCAACCCACTGTGAAACATGGGATATCTATAGTAGAGGAAAAGGACAGCAGCCACTACCAGAATGGGGAAAATCAAAGAAACTGCTGGATGGGCGGAGAGCCCAAAAATGATGCCCTCATTAGTCACATAGGTTAGCCGTAAAATACCCTCCTTTGGGACCGATTCCCCTACAAGCAAATTCTCTCTAACCCATAGCTTGCTTAACTGATCTGCTGCCAACACTAAAAGGGCGACGAGGAAAAGGACTCTTTCAGACTGCCAGCTACCTTGGAGGGAGCTTAACCTTGGCATTTTTTGACTGACTTGCTTTACAACTGAGGCAAAGGGTCGCCTGCGGGAGAACCTCAAGTCGCGCTCTATCTATAGGCTGGCCACAAACATCACATACACCATAGGTTCCTTGCTCGAACTTCTGCAGAGCGTGTTCTACTTCACCAAGAAGCCCTACTAAACGCTTCTCTAAAGCCAGCCTCTTCTCCAGTTCAAAGGCTTCAGTCGCCCCTTCCTCTTTTTTACCGTAAGGGCTGCCTTCCTTTGGCTCACCCACAGGGGGTGCGCTAGCTCTTAGCTGCTCTAATTCCTTGCTCAAGCGCTCCCGCTCTTCTTTCAAACGTTGACCGAGTTCATCAAAGGTAACAGCCATTTTATTTTCTCCTTTGCCTCGAGTTGCGACTTAGCTATAACAGAGG
>CAZNKW010000255.1:0-1765 GCA_964573655.1 uncultured Dehalococcoidia bacterium | reverse complement strand
GGGGGTAATAAGGAGGGAGGTTAAGTTACATGGAGTGGCAGACTAGGGTCACCAAGTTGCTGGGCATACGTTACCCTATTATTCAAGGGGCGTTCGGCATAATCGGCAACGCCGATCTCGCTGTGGCTGTCTCTGAAGCTGGCGGGCTGGGCATGATCACCGCCACGGCCCTGCGCACCCCGGAGAGGCTTCGTAAGGAAATACGTAGAGCCAGGTCCATGACCAACAAGCCCTTTGCGGTAAACATTAGCCCTACTGTGGACCCCGGACTTAGTGTCATGCGAGAGGTGGCTATCGAGGAAAGAGTTCCGGTGATTGAGACCGCTGGCTATCGGAGCGCTGACCACGGGAAACGGGTGAAGGAGGCTGGTCTAATCTGGATTCACAAAGTGACTACGGTGAAGCATGCCATAGCGGCAGAGCGGGATGGTGTAGATGCAGTGTGCATTGTGGGGCTGGAAGGAGCAGCATTCAAGAACCCGGCCACCCTTACTACTCTGGTAAGCATCCCCTTGGCAGTAAAACAGGTCAAGATTCCGGTGATCGCCGCTGGCGGCATTGGTGACGCCCGTGGCTTCCTGGCTGCCCTAGCGCTAGGGGCGGAGGCAGTGCTCTTGGGGACATTATTCCTGGCAGCCAAGGAATGTCCCCTCTCAGAGCGCCGTAAGCAAGCTCTGGTTAAAGCTGACCCTTATGATCCGCAGTGGCGCGACCTCATTCTTACCGCGCCCAAACCTGGGGATATGGAGAAGGTGATTGAACATGTGAGAGATGTGGGAGGCAGCGAGGCAATACTCCGGGCGGTTGGGGAAGTGGAGAAGTTTGGAATGCGGGACCCGTCCTTGGGCTTTCCCTATCCGGCGTCCTCTGCCGTTGGCTTTATTGATAGGATAGTTACAGCCAGGGAGCTGATCGACGGTATTATTAAGGGGGCTGAAGAGATTCTCACCTCTGGTGGTATTGGGGGGTGGAGACTGACCCCAAAGCCATCGGTGTAATCCCCTTGCCTCTTGGCATTGGTACCAAGATACGGAAAAAAGAGTCGACACCATCACCTTGAGCAAGGCTGTCCAAAAATCTCATATCGGGTAGGTTGCCCGACATCGGGCAACCTACCCACGATTACTGTCCTTCTGAGGGAGCGAAGCGACCGAAGAATCTCCCAGGTTGGTAACGAGCTTGACGCAGAACACCACGGTTGCTTAGAATAGCTATTGTAAGGTTGAGTCAAGGCCAACTGACAACCGGCAAACCTTGGTGGAAACCCAATAGCTGGCCTAGGGCGGTGAAGTATGTCAGATGAGCTAGCCGTAATCAATAAGGTGATAGAGGAACATCGTGCCATTAAAAGACATGTCAAGCTTGCCGGAGACTCGGTGAGTGATATTGAAGCCCTGTTCGACTTGCGAAAAGCACATGCGGCGTGGTCTCAGAGCTCCTTGGAGACGCTATCCGAGAAGCTAAGACAATTACAGCAGGCAATAAGCTTTCTTGACGAGGGTCTGAGGAATCATTTCTCCTTTGAGGAGAAGGCTTTGCCGCCATTACTGGGTGAACTACTGACGAGGGCGCTCGTGCTGCAACATCGGGAGATAAGAGCCGAGATGGACAAAGCGAAGAAGATGGTAACCGATAGCAAACTTGAAGGATTGAGCCAGGAAGAGCTGCTGTCTCAGAGGTCGCAAATGCAGCAAAGGATCAGCCATATTTGCCAGGTAGTTGAAGAGCACGCTGCCAGTGAGGAAACAATTCTGAAGATGATGCG
>CAZNKW010000254.1:0-1765 GCA_964573655.1 uncultured Dehalococcoidia bacterium | reverse complement strand
TCCATCTCCGCTGGGTCATCAAAGGACTTGAAGTGGGGGAAGACCCCCTCTTCCATCCCCACCATAAAGACCACCGGGAACTCCAAGCCCTTGGCTTGGTGCAGGGTGATAAGGGTCACCACGTCCTTCTTCTCATCCAATTCATCAGCTTCAGAGACCAGGCTCACTCCCTCCAGAAAAGAGGCTAAGCTCTCCTTTGGCTTAAGACCTTGATATTCCTTGGCTACCCCACGTAGCTCCAGAATATTGTCCCAGCGCTCCTCTCCATCCTCCTGCTCTAGAAGGTAGTTCCTGTATCCCGCTAACTGGAGCACTGAATCTAAAAGGTCAACCACATTAAGCTCTGCACTTTGCTTGATTAGCTCCTGGAGCAGGTTGAAGAAATTGCTTAGCGCTTGAGCAGCGCGAAGGGCAAAGGGGGAGGAGTCCTTTTCCCGAGCTACCCTCTCTAGCCCGGTGTATAACGGAATGCCCAGGGCTTTGGTCCATTGCGTTAGCTCATCCAAAGTCTGCTGGCCGATGCCCCGGCTAGGGGTATTGATTATTCTGGTCAAACTAATACTGTCGTAGGGGTTATATATCAGCTTGAGATAGGCGATGATGTCCTTGACCTCGCGTCGCTCATAGAAGCGAACAGTACCTACTATTTGGTAAGGTATTCCATAGCGGACAAAGGCCTCCTCAATTGCCCTTGATTGAGCATTGACGCGGTACATCACCGCACAATCGATGGGCTTAGCCTCACCTTGACTCACCAAGCGCTCCACCTCGCTCACCACAAACTGCGCTTCCTCCCCCTCATTGTAGGTTTCCACCGTCCTCAGAGGCAGACCAGTCTCGTTCTCAGTCCATAGATTCTTCTCCTTGCGCTCCTTGTTAACGGAGATAACTCTGTGGGCTGCCTCAAGGATGGTTTTGGTGGAGCGGTAGCTTTGCTCTAAACACACTACCTTTGCCTCAGGGTAGTCTTTCTCAAAGTTGAGGATGTTGCGCAGGTCGGCGTATCTCCAGGAGTATATGGATTGGTCGGGGTCACCTACTACACAGATGTTGCGGTACTTTCCGGCTAATTGCCTCGCCAGGGCATACTGAGCAATATTGGTATCCTGAAACTCATCGATAAGCAGATGGAGGTAGCGCGACTGATATTTTCCTAAAACCTGAGCCTGGCTGTCAAAGAGTTGGTAGGTTCTCATGATAAGGTCATCGAAGTCCAATGCCTTGCTCTGAGTCAGGAGCGTCTGGTAGTGCTCATAGACTCTTTGCACTATCTCTTGGAAATAGCTGCGAGTACGCTGGGCATAGTCCCCTGGGGTCAGAAGCTGGCTTTTAGCTGCGGTTATAGCTGACTGAAAGGCTTTGGGGGCATATTTCTTAGGGTCGATACCTAGCTCCTGAAGACTGCGTTTTATCAAGCTGAGCTGGTCTTCATCGTCATAAATAACAAACCTGGAATCCAGCCCTATCCCCTTCCCCTCCCGACGCAAGATGCGAGCACAAAGGGCATGGAAGGTGCCCAGAGTTAGCTCTTCCACTGACCTCCCCAGAAGGCGATAAAGCCTCTCCCTCATCTCCCGAGCTGCCTTATTGGTGAAGGTAACCGCCATAATGCGGCGGGGGCTAACATGGCAGACCTTAATCAAGTAGGCGACCCGATGGGCAATTACCCTGGTCTTGCCACTGCCGGGGCCGGCTAGAATAAGCAGAGGTCCCTCAATAGTCTCTACCGCTTCCCTCTGAGCAGGGTTAAGCCCCTCTAGGACAT
>CAZNKW010000253.1:0-1774 GCA_964573655.1 uncultured Dehalococcoidia bacterium | reverse complement strand
CACCCTGCCTTCTGCCACCGGAAATCCCTCCCCACATCAGGCTGAAAGCAATCCAGTAAAGGATGAGGGGTATAGCTGACAGCAGGGTGATGACTGCCATATCCCTATGTTTGATGTGGGACATCTCATGCCCGATGACCGCCTTGAGTTCATCCTTGCCTAAAAGCCTCAAAATTGCCGGGGTGACACAGACCCGTCCATCACCATGCGTTCTTCCGAAGGCAAAGGCATTAGGCGGGGCAGCCGAAAGCTGAGAAATGCCCACCTTGGGCTTGGGAAGGTGGGCTCTCTCAGCCTCTTCAGCCACTATTTGGTGCAACTCTGGCGCTTCTTTCTCAGAAACCCACTTTACCCTCATCGTCCAGCTCACTATCGAGGGACCAATCAAGTACTGGATGCCCAGGAAGACAAAGGCCAGGATGAGGAAGAGTATGGGGTTGAAGCCACCCACCCAGGTTCCAATTGCCGTAATCACACCGTATAAAATGCCAAAGAGCAAAGCTACTAAAAGGAACATCCTTGTCTGAAGCCACATATATCCTCTCCCCCTTGTTTTTAGACCTTCGCGGTCTATCTAGTATACTATTATACCACAAGACACAGGCACCCGCCCCGCTTGGCTGTGGGAAAGCCTCTTCAGGCTTGATAACAAAGCAGACTCCGATACAATTGGAGTTCCTACATGTCACCCTCACCCTAGCTCTCTCCCGTCGAGGGATAGGGGATTCTATAAGGTTCTCCCTCCCCTGGCAGGAGGGAGTTTATACCCCACAAAATCTTTGATTTTGTGGGGATCCCGGGTTCCCTACCAAATCTAAGGATTTGGCAGGGTGAAAGCGGGAGGGGGCTGTCATTGCGAGCGAAGCGAAGCAATCTCACTATTGCTTTCAGAGATTACTTCCCCCGATTTCATCGGGGTCGCAACGACAACCAAGCAGTCTCAAATACTATCATTGCAGCCCAAGGGGATTAAGCTATAAAATATGTATAGAAATGGATAAAGTCGCTCTGGAGACCTTGGGCTGCAAGTTAAACCAGGCAGAGACCGATTCCCTTGCCCGGGAGCTCCTCAATAGAGGATACCAGTTGGCAGAATCGGCCAGGGAAGCCGACATTTATGTGCTCAATACCTGCACTGTCACCCACGTTGCTGACCGCAAGGCGCGTCATCTGCTAAGGTTGGCACACCGCACTAATCCAAGGGCACTAATTGTGGCTATCGGCTGCTATGCCCAGCGGGCACCTGAAGAACTGAGACAACTGGGTATAGTCAACCTTATCCTAGGTAATGGGCAAAAGGACCGCCTGGTAGATATCCTGGAAAATAGGAACCTGAGGAACAAAGGAGACAGAAGCCCCGGCAAGGAATACCACAGCCGTACCCGTTCCTTAATCAAGGTTCAGGAAGGCTGCCATAGCTTCTGCTCTTTTTGTATCGTGCCTTACCTTCGAGGCCAGGAGCGTAGTCTACCTCTAGAAAAAGTGATACAGCAAGTCAAGGAAAGGGTAGCCGCAGGCCACAAAGAGGTGACCCTCACCGGGACGAAAATAGGAGCATACCAGTGGAAGGGAGAGAACCATAGTAGTTTACCCCGCTTAATTGAATATATTCTTCGCCAGACAGGAGTAAAGCGCTTGCGTCTTTCCTCCCTCCAACCTCAGGATTTAACCCCGGAGCTGCTAAGATTATGGGCTGATGAGCGTCTCTGCCCCCATTTGCATCTCCCCTTACAAAGCGGCAGCCAGGCTATGCTGCAGCCAATGAACCGACAAT
>CAZNKW010000252.1:0-1819 GCA_964573655.1 uncultured Dehalococcoidia bacterium | reverse complement strand
TCTCGGCGTTGGCAGCAGCATAGCCAATCCGCCACCCGGTCATGGCATAAGCCTTGGAAAAGCCACCCAGTAGGATGGTACGCTCCTTCATCTCCGGTAAAGAAGCAAAACAGGTATGCTGGGTCTCGTAGACCAGACGACTGTAAATCTCGTCAGAGACGACCAGAAGGTTGTGCTGCTTAGCTACATCGGCTATCTGAGCTAATTCTTCCCGACCCATCACTGCCCCAGTAGGGTTAGCCGGGTAGCCGATTAAGATAGCTTTAGTTTGATTGGTGATTCTGGCTTTAATATCGGAGGCATCCAATTTGAAATTGTTATCGGGACTAGTAGGAACAAGGACAGGAACACCTCCAGAGAAAAGGACGCAAGGGGGATAAGCCACATAGCAAGGATCTGACAGAATAACCTCATCACCAGGGTCGAGGATAGCCCGCAGGGCTAGGTCAAGCCCTTCGCTAACACCATTGGTAATAAGCAATTCACCATAAGGGTCATAGTCTAAATGATAAGCCGCCCTGAGGTAGCGGACCAATTCTTGACGCAATTCCAGCAGCCCTGAGTTAGAGGTATACATGGTATATCCCTTCTCCAGGGAGTGGATGGCTGCCTCCCTGATGTGCCAGGGAGTGGCAAAATCAGGTTCACCCACCCCCAGAGAGATAACCCCCTCCATAGAGGCGAGCAAATCAAAAAACTTTCTAATGCCTGAAGGGGAGACTTGATCTAATCGTTGAGAAATCTTCTTCTTCAAAGGGTAAGGGGTAATCGTCCCACCTCCTCCTTTCCTTCCAAGATTTCGCCATCTTCCTTATAGCGCTTGAGCAGAAAATGGGTCACTGTCCCCTGCACCCCCTCCAAGGGAGCGAGCTTCTGAGATACAAAGGCAGCCACCTCTTGCATCGTCTTCCCCGCCACGAAGACAGCCAGGTCATAGGTGCCGGAGACAAGGTAAGCAGTGCGCACTTGGGGGAAGCGATATATCCGCTCAGCTATGGCATCGAATCCCACCTCCCTTTGTGGCTGAATCCTGACCTCAATCAGTGCCCAGACCTGCTCCTCCCCCAGCCTCTGCCAATTAATCATCGCTTTATACCTTACAATGGTCCGCGCTTTCTCAGCCTTCTTGATGGTCCTTTTTACTTCAGCCAACGGTATGCCGGTCATAGTGGAAATCTGCTCTGGCGTAGTCCGGGCATCCTTTTCCAGAATCTCCAAAATCTCCTTCATCCTTGCTCCTTTCAATCTAGCTTCCGCCGAGCGTTCCATTGTCATTGCGACCCGATGAAATCGGGGGAAGCAACCTCTTCAAAGTAATAGCGAGATTGCTTCGCTCGCAAAGATAGCCCAAGTTGCTAAACGCCCTGCTCGCTCAATGACCACTCGTCTTTTTGCTTATTATAGCAGAGTCCAAAGGATTTGTTGTCCTCCCCGAAGCTAAAGTAGCTTCAGAACTGCTTAGCATGTTAAGCCACTTTCCACTCGGTGGTCTCTTGCCCTTCTTAACCTGAGAAAGATAGCTAGCCAAAGCTCCCCCTTCTCTAGCCAGTTGCCGCAAAGATTTCGGCTTCATTTTCACTCCCCTTTCTTTCTCTATGGTTTCCTTTCCCCATACACGAGATACTCCTTTGTGTGAACCACAAAGAGCAGAGATTGTTTAGCCACCTTGCCTTTTGCATCTACCCTCAATGTAGCGCTCCGATAAATCGGAGCCTTTTCGTAGCGAGGCTAAAGCCTCACGCTACCTTCCTAAACAATCTCCATAGCATCTAGACTGAGTATGGTATAATGTCGTAGAGGAGTCTCATAGAGGAAACGA
>CAZNKW010000251.1:0-1839 GCA_964573655.1 uncultured Dehalococcoidia bacterium | reverse complement strand
ACCCTGATGGTGAGCTGGGGGTAGCCCATTTCTTCTTCCAGGTGGCCCACCGCGGCGGTGAACCGTGCTATATTTGTCACACTCCTATCCAACGTATCTCCCTCCGCGGGCGGGGCACCTACTTCTGCCCTCAGTGCCAGAAGACTTGAATTTAAGTCTATTTCACAGGGTGGATTCCCCCTCCCTCTAACTCCCTCCCGCTCGAAGAGTCTTGTCGACCAGGGGAGGGAGTATCATATATAATCCCCTCTCCCTCGACGGGAGAGGGCTAGGGTGAGGCTGAACCAGCATCATTGGATAATCGCAAGGTGTGTTTGACTACTGAATCGGCTTATGCTACAAAGAGTAAAAAGTATAGGGAGGAACCATGGCTAAGATTTATTATGATAGTGATGCCAATCTAAATCTACTGAAGAGAAAAACCATCGGTATCATCGGCTATGGCAGCCAGGGGCATGCCCATGCCCAAAACTTGAAGGATAGTGGCTGCTCAGTGATAGTAGCTGAAGCATCAAAGAGCGAGGCATGGAAGATTGCTCGGAAGGATGGCTTTAAGGTAACCACTGCTGAAGAGGTAGCCCAGGAGGCAGACATAATCGTGATGCTTGTCCCCGATAACCTACACCCGATAGTCTATCGAGAGGCAATTGAAAAAGGGCTGTCCTCAGGCAAGACCTTGATGTTTGCTCATGGTTTTAACATCCACTATGGGCAAATCGTCCCACCGGCTAACATCGATGTCAGCATGATAGCCCCTAAATGCCCGGGGCACATGTTGCGCCGCCTCTACACCGAGGGTCTGGGACCTCCAGCCTTGGTGGCTATTCAGCAGAACGCCTCAGGCAAGGCAAAGGAGATAGCTTTGGCTTACGCTAAGGGCATCGGTTGCACCAGAGCTGGAGTTTTGGAAACCACCTTCGCCGAAGAGACAGAGACCGACCTCTTCGGGGAGCAAACAGTGCTCTGTGGCGGTGTCTCTTCCCTGATAAAGACCGCCTTTGAAACCCTGGTTGAGGCCGGCTATCAGCCGGAGATAGCCTACTTTGAAGTCTGTCACGAACTGAAGCTTATCGTTGACCTTATCTACCAGGGTGGCTTGAGCTACATGCGCTATTCAGTGAGCGATACCGCCGAGTATGGCGATTATACTCGGGGCCCACGGGTGATAGATGATTTGGTCAGAGAGGAGATGTGGCAAATTCTCCGGGAAGTTCAGGACGGCAGCTTTGCCCGGGAGTGGATTCTGGAGAATCAAGCCGGTCGCCCCTGCTTTAATACCTTAAAGCGGAAAGACGCAAAACACCCTATTGAAATAGTGGGTAAGCAACTGCGGCAGATGATGCCCTGGCTAGGGGCTAAATAGAAAGGAGTTAAGCTTAGATTGGTTTCGCAGGATATCTTTGGCTTCATCGGAGGGGCACTGACCACAGCAGCTCTTGTGCCGCAGGTGGTCAAGTTATACAAGATTAAGAGCGCCCTGGAGATAAGCCTGCCCTTCACCCTTTTACTCCTTCTGGGCATGCTTTGCTGGCTGGGCTATGGGATAGTATTTCATCTCTTCCCGGTCATTCTCTGGAATGCAGTGGGGTCAACACTGGTAGCTATGCTTCTATTTGCCAAGCTGAAATACGGAAGATAGAGGCACTTTGGCTGAAGGGGTGATAGAGAAAGTCCCAACACCTTGCGCTGAAACTTAGATTTTGAGGGTGTCCAAAAGCCTCTGTAGGGGAGCCCCTTGTGGGCTCCCACAAGTTGGGAGGGGACAAGCCCCTCCTCTACAAAGAGCACTTTTTAGACAGCCTGTTTTATAATATTTATGGGGAGAATGAAATGATGGAA
>CAZNKW010000250.1:0-1839 GCA_964573655.1 uncultured Dehalococcoidia bacterium | reverse complement strand
TAAAGAGGCTGGAGGAGCTTATCGCCTGCCCCATTAGCCTTGTTTCCGTTGGACCTAGACGAGAGCAGACCATCATAGTAAGACCTATCCTATAAACACTCACCAAGCTAAGAGGCTTATGCTAAAACCTCAGCGTTGCTGTTTCGTTTAGTGGGTAGATGAGCGCTCTCCTGTTACGTCATTGCGACCCCCGATTTATCGGGGGGAAGCAATCTCGGCAGGAAGGGGAAACAATGGTAAGATTGCTTCGCTTCGCTCGCAATGACACGAGACTTTTCAAGAGTCACTGACGAAAATAAGACAGGCCACAATCTGAGCTTCACCCTTACCTTTGCTCGCTTTTTGTTTTATAATTAATGAGCATGGAGCGGATAATTTCAGGCAAACCCAGGGAAGAGGATATCGCCCTGGATACTAGCCTCCGTCCCCGGCGTTTGGCTGACTACGTGGGGCAGGATAAGGTTAAGGAGAATATTAAGATAGCCATCGCCGCGGCACAGGCGAGGAATGAATCGCTAGACCATATCCTCTTCTACGGACCGCCAGGCTTGGGAAAGACTACCCTGGCTTATATTGTGGCTGCTGAGAAAGGGGCTAGTATTAGGGTTACCTCCGGTCCAGCTATAGAGCGTCCTGGAGATGTGGCTGCCGTTATCACCAACCTTCATGAAGGAGATATTCTATTCATTGACGAAGTTCACCGTCTCCCCCGGGTGGTAGAAGAGGTGCTTTATCCGGCCATGGAGGATTTTGCCTTAGACATTATTATTGGCAAGGGGCCGGGGGCCAAGGGCCTGCGCCTCCACCTCCCCCACTTTACTCTTATTGGCGCTACTACCCGCTTCGCCATGCTAAGCTCCCCCTTGAGGGACAGGTTTGGTGCTATCTACAGGCTTGATTTTTATGACCAGCAGGCTATAGAGACGATAGTCAGGCGCTCCGCCGGCATTCTCAAGGTGGGGGTGGAGACAGGAGGGGTAAAAGAGATTGCCTGCCGGGCTCGGGGGACGCCTAGGGTAGCTAATCGACTGCTCAAGCGAGTGCGAGACTATGCCCAGGTAATGGCAGAGGGAGTGATTACCGAGGCAGTGGCTATCGAAGCCCTGGCTAGACTGGAGGTGGACAATATCGGCTTGGACGAGGTGGACCATAAAGTGCTGCGGACTATTGTGGAGAAGTTCGACGGCGGTCCTGTAGGGCTGGATACTATTGCTGCTGCCATCAGTGAGGAGGCAGACACTATTATGGATGTCTACGAGCCTTACCTTCTGCAACTGGGTTTCCTGGAGCGGACACCTCGGGGGAGGGTAGCCACACGCCTGGCCTACGAGCACTTAGGTTTGCCCTACAAAAAGGGACAGCCACCTCAAGTCAGCCTGTGGTGAGCTTATGGCTTCTCTACTTCTCCATACCTGCTGTGCTCCTTGTGCTACCTATTGCACTAAGCATTGGCAGCAGAAGGGTTTAGAGGTTACCTCTTTCTGGTATAACCCCAATATTCATCCCTTCACTGAGCACCAGCGCCGCTTGCAGGCTCTGCAAGAATTTGCCCAGCAAACAGGAGTCCCCTTGATTGTCTCTGAAGGGTACGACGTTATCAACTATTTTCGGGCGGTGGTGGGGCATGAGGGGGAACGCTGTAGCTACTGCTTTCGACTCCGCCTTTCTATAACAGCCTTGATAGCCAAGTTGAAGGGCTTTGATGCTTTCACCACCACGCTGCTCATCAGCCCCTACCAGAAGCATGAGCTTCTAAAGACAGTGGGCGAAGAGATTGCCCAGAAAGAAGGGGTGGATTTTCTATATGAAGACCTCAGACCTGGCTATAGCGAAAGCCAC
>CAZNKW010000249.1:0-1875 GCA_964573655.1 uncultured Dehalococcoidia bacterium | reverse complement strand
ATTTCGGACAGAGCTAAAGCTCTGTCCCTACTCTTCCTGTAGTGGAGCCATTGAGGTGGGTGTCGGGTCCCTGACCTGACTCATATTCCCCACCCACGCAGGGTGAACCAGCCTGTCTGGTGTTGTTTTCCTCCCGGTCTCACCCGACAGCGGCGATATCTCTTCGGTAATGGCAGCCCTCGAAGTGGATGCGGGGGAGATTGGCATAGACCTTATCTCTTGCCTCTTTTAGGGTTCTACCCTTAGCTGCTACAGTAAGCACCCTCCCTCCGTCGGTGACTATCCCTTCTCTTATGGTTGTTCCGGCGTGGAAGATGAGGATACCCTCGTCTAACTTATCCAGGCCAGTTATAGGGAAGCCAGTCTTATAGCTTCCTGGATAGCCTTGGGAAGCCATCACCACACCGACGCAGGCTTCGTTGCTCCATTCAATCTTTATTCTATCCAGGCTGCCGTTGATCACGGCTAGCATTATATCTACCAGGTCTGTCTTAAGGCGGGGAATCATCACCTGGTTCTCCGGGTCGCCGAACCTGGCATTAAACTCCAGGACCTTGGCGCCCTGAGAGGTGACCATCAGCCCAGCGTAGAGCACGCCTTTATAAGGCGTTCCCTCCTGTGCCATGGCATACACTACAGGTTCTAGAATGGTGCGTTTCACCTGCTCCACTTGACGTTGGCCAAAGAAGCTGGGGGGGCTGTAGCCTCCCATACCTCCGGTGTTGGGACCCCGGTCGAGATCGAACGCTCGTTTATAGTCGCAGGCGGGCACCATGGGAGAAACGTGGTGGCCATCAGTGAAAGCCAGCAAGCTCACCTCTTGGCCACTGAGATATTCATCCACAATCACTCTATCGCCGGCGGCACCAAAGATTCTCCTTTCCATCATATCAGATAGCGCCGCAAAAGCTTGCTCTTGAGAGGTGGCTACAATGGCCCCCTTGCCGGCAGCTAATCCATCCGCTTTGATGACTATAGGGGCTGGCTGTGACTTGACATAATCCATAGCCTCCGAAAAAGAAGAGAAAACAGCCCCTTGGGCACAGGGAATGCCGTATTTCTGCATTAGCTCTTTGGCGAAGACCTTGCTTGATTCGAGCTGCGTGGCTGCTTGGGTAGGGCCAAAGATAGGTAGGTCAAGGCTCTGAAAGAGGTCAACAATGCCTAGAGCGAGCGGTGCTTCGGGACCGACTACGGTTAAATTGATATGGTGCTGCTGGGCTGCCTTGGCCAGGGCTTCTATATTGTTGGGGGGGATATTCAGATTGTGAGCCATAGCCTGGGTTCCGGCGTTCCCTGGGGCAACGTAAATCTCTTTTACCTTGGGGCTTTGGGCAAGCTTCCATACCAGGGAATGCTCCCGAGCCCCACCCCCGATGACCATTACCCTCAAGGTTCTTCCTCCGCCGGAGAAAACCTTGATTTGATGCGAGAATACTTGAAAGCGGCACCAAGGGCTTTTATAGCCGGTTCACAGTCTAGATAGGCAGGAAACCCTTGATTCTCCAAATTTCGGACGAACTCTTCTGTCAGAGACAATTTGGGACCATAAATCCAGAAGGCTACTGGTTTGGAAATCTTGGTTTTTAGACGGGCAAACATCTGAGTATCCAGGACCCGTGGTACCCCAGAGAAGACAATTGCGGCGCAATCAACGTTCCTGTCCGTTGATACCGCCTCTACTATCTCCTCGTAGTGGGAGAAGAAATTATCTGTCACCACGGCTGCCGGTCCTAGGTCGAGGGGATTACTGGCTAGCCAGGGAGATATTCTGGTTAGCCTTTCTGTAGTTTCTGGGGATAGCTCAGCGAGAACTAATCCAGATTCCACTGCAGCATCTATGGCCATCACGCCACCCCCGCCGGTCATGGTGAT
>CAZNKW010000248.1:0-1885 GCA_964573655.1 uncultured Dehalococcoidia bacterium | reverse complement strand
GATGATATGGCCACCGTATTTCACCTGGGCGAGACCCTCTTCACCAGCGGCGAGCTGCCCATCCTCTACCGCACCTGGGATGCCTATGAGGTAACCAATTACTTCAATACCGACCCTGACTTCTGCTTGGTGGCAGAGGAAAGCGACGAGATTGTAGGCTTTGCGCTGGGCACCACCTTTGAAAAGGAAGGCTCACCTTGGAAATATGGCTACCTTGCTTGGATAGGTGTAAAGGAAGGCCAGCAAAATAGGGGTATCGGGAAACGCCTGTATAGGGAGCTGGAAAGGAGGATGAAGGAGGAGGGTGTGCGGATGGTCATAGTGGATAGCGAGTCGGATAACAAAGATGCCCTGGCCTTTTTTCAAAGAAGAGGGTTTAGCGTAGCTGAAGAGCATATCTGGCTTTCAAAGATATTGAGAAGAAAAGGCCAAAAAGGCAAGCGCACCAAGAACATAAAGAACCAAAGGCATAAAGGGTGATAGGAGTATTGATAAGGGCAGGTAGGAAGGGTGGAGCAATTCCCTCGTTGTGGCACTTAAGAAGCTTGCCTGGGGATAAGTTATTGTTAAGTTTCCTGAGAAGGTAACCAACGATGACAACCAAGTATAGTAACCTGGCCGAATACTTTGACTATAGGGGAAGGCGATTTGCGGAGAGATGCAATAACTGCGGAGAGTGCTTGCAGGCTTGCCCCGTCTTCCCATTGACAAAGTTTGCCCACAAAGGACCCCAAGCGGTCATAGAGAAAGTGACGGAGCTACTCAAAGGAGGTGAGGTCTCTGAGGAAGCCTACGATATGGCCTTTAGCTGCAACGGGGCGTGCGGAATGTGTGCCAAAGCATGTCCAGAGGGGCTGATGCTTTATTCAGCCTTCATGTCAGCGATTGCTAAGATAGTCAGTGCTGGGAAGGAACCTCCTCCTTTGAGCTATCAGCTTACGCCCGGACATCGTTACAACTTTCCCAGCGTGTTTTCTGCTCTCCAGATCAAGCCCTCGGAGGAGCGCTGGATAAAGAAGGCTCCAGCCAACCCGGAGCCTGTGGACGTGGTCTTCTTTACTGGCTGCGTTCCCGCTGGTATACCCCATACCTTGCTGGAGATTGTAGACATCTTGGAAAGGATAGGGGTAAACTTCGTCACCCTGGCAGGCGGCGAGGTTTGCTGCGGGTCAGGTCTTATGCTGTGGGGTGACCTGGAAGCAGCACAGAAGATGAGCCGACATTTTATCTCCACCCTGGCCGCCTTCCGCCCCAAGAAGGTGGTGTTCTTTTGCCACGGTTGCCACATGATGTGCTTGGGGATACTGCCTCGATTCATGTCCATCCCCTTCGAGTCCTATGAGTTGTCCCAGTTCCTGGTGGAAAATCTAGATAGCATTCCCTTCATGCAGAGGATAAACAAGGTGGTTACCCTCCATGATAGCTGCAGTGTGGCTCGTCTGGGAATGTTTGAGGCACCGCGGAAGCTGCTCCAGGCTATCCCTGGCATCACTCTGGTAGAGATGGAACATAACCGGGAAAATGCCCTCTGCTGTGGAGGCCTGACCAACATTACGCGTCCCGAGATAACTGAACCCATACGGCGTGCCCCGCTGAAGGAGGCTAAAGCTACCGGTGCCGACATTCTGGCTACCATTTGCACAGGTTGCCAAGAGAGTTTTGCGCCCCTGGAGCACCAGTATCCCTTTGAAGTCCGAAGCTACATTAGCCTTTTGGCTGAGTCTATTGGCGTGCGCTACGAGGATAGATTTAAGAAATACATGAGTTGCAGGGATGTAATTAAGGTGCTGGCTGAGGCTCGGGACTACATTCATGCTAGCGATTTCAGCCTGGAGGAGATGGAACGCATCTTGCCGGAGTATCTCCACAGGTTCTGTTTAAAGCA
>CAZNKW010000247.1:0-1891 GCA_964573655.1 uncultured Dehalococcoidia bacterium | reverse complement strand
CACCACCGGGGCATCTTCCAGCTTAACCCCGGCTACCTCCTCCTTCACCTTACCCACAACCTTAGCCTTTATTATAGAGGCATCTATTCCAGCCTCAACATCGATGACTTCGCCTTTTCTTGAATCATTACGCTCTAAAGCTGACATAGCTTTAGCCCGCACTGTTGCTATTTGAGGCTGACCCCCTGTGGTAAAAATTGCCCTGGCGTTGCCTCCATAAACAGGACGTGTCTGAAGAAGCAGTTTAGTCTGTGGCTCGATAGCTAACTCTACACAGTCCATAGAGAGGGCAGTGTTTAGTCTAAAGGCAAGCCGCGGAGCTAGGTCACGCCCGATAGAAGTTTGTCCCAGAAGCAATATCCTGGGCATGACCCGTTTCACTATCTTCTCCATCACTGCTACATAGGAATCAGTCTGATATTCCTTAAGTAGGGGGTCATCAACGACATAAACCTTGTCTGCCCCGAAGGCGATAGCCTCTGAGGCAAACCCCTTGACTCCGCTTCCTAGCAAGACTGCTGATAGCTCCTCACCCAGGCTATCAGCCAGCTTCCTCCCACAGCCTAATAGCTCCGTAGCAATAGCTGCTAGCTTCCCTTCAATAATCTCACCGTAGACTAATACACCCTTGTAATCTGCCATCAATTCCTCCTTTAAGTCGTTATCCTCTCTGATAGTGGTTCTTTTTATAGAGACTTCTGGGGCGATCTGTTTATATTACCTTGGCCTGCCTGAGTCTGAGGGCCAGATTGACCGCCGCCTCTGCTGGGCTATCGCCTCCAATAATCTCACATTTTGCCTCTTTAACCGGCTGGAATAGCTTAGACAGCTTGGTAAGCCTTCCCTGAGCGCCAACTTTGGAGGGGTCAACCCCAATGTCCTGGGGTTTCCAGATAATAGGCTGTTTTTTGGCTGCGGCCATTATCCCTTTAAGCGGGGCATAACGAGGCTCACCTAGCTCGCTGGTTACGGTCACCAGGCAGGGCATAGGCGCCTCTACCACCTCATAGCCATCGGCTACCAAACGCTCTACCCTTACCTTACCGTCTACAACCTCTACTTTCTTAGCCACAGTGATACTAGGTATGCCCAGAAACTCGGCAATGCCTGAACCAACCTGACCAGCATCCCAGTCCCCAGCCACTCTACCACAGAAGATTATGTCATAGGTACCTATTTTCTTTATTGCCATAGCCAGAGCATAGGCAGTGGACCAGCTATCCCCCTCCGCATATGATGCGTCCTCCAGGAGAACCAGCTGATCAGCACCCATGGCCAAAGGTTTCTTCACTACGTCTCTAACCAGGTTGTTACCTAGGCTGAGGACAGTAATCTTGCCACCACGAGCATCCTTGACCCGCAATGCTGCCTCCACAGCATTTTCATCGAAGGGACTGATTACCGGGGGGACACCTGGAGGTGGGATAACCTTGTTAGCCGTTGGGTCAACCTTAAAGCTAGCTGGGGGGGCCTCAGGATCGGGGATTTGCTTCACGCAGACAATCAACTCCATAAGCAATTTCCTCCTCTAGGTCGCCGCTGTAGCTTGAACATCGAGGCGGCTAACCGAGCCTAAATTTATCATAGGGATTGTGGCTTGTCAAGGCAAAACCCTTTATGAGGGAGCAGGTAGGATGCTTGTCCCTACTGACTGTTAGCGGAAGAACAATCACTCGTCGTGACAGGAGTCACGACGCTACAGCTTTGACAGTTGTAGCATCGCCTGTCCTGAGGCGACGAATAATACCAATCGTCGCCATTGTTACCATATAATGTTGGTTCTCCCTCCCCTAGCGGGAGGGGAATTTCACCCTCACCCTAGCCCTCTCCCTTCGAAGGAGAGGGAATAATCCCCTCCTATTTCTTAGTGAGAAGTGGGTAACTCCAAGGC
>CAZNKW010000246.1:0-1892 GCA_964573655.1 uncultured Dehalococcoidia bacterium | reverse complement strand
TATCCACGTACTTCGTGTCATTGTTACAAAAATAGGTTTTCTTCCGTTCGCCCTGAGCTTGTCGAAGGGAGCCTGTCGAAGGGCCGTTCGTGGTTCGAGGCCGACAGGTCGGCCGTCCTACGGCCCAAGCTCACCACGAACGACATCTAACACATCTATTTTCATCCTTCCTGGTGTCAATAATTAGCATAGTTGATTCTGCGTCGTCCGCTTTAGGCAGACTCCTCAGAATGACATCAATAAACAACCCCTTTCTATTCCGAGTGTTACCGCTAGGGAATGCCATTAAATTTATCTATCATACCACTTTTTAACTTGGTTTTCCCTGGGCGAGCTGCCTTCGAGCCAAGGCCAGAGCCTCCTCTCTGGTGGTGACCTCGCCTATCCCCTGGGCTTCCCGCACTGCCTCCAAAAGTTCACCAATCTTTGGGCCAGGCTCCAGACCAAAGACATTGATTAAATCATGTCCATCAATTAGCTTTTCTGGGGTTACCTTTTCTTTCTCCCTCTCTTGCTGGGATAATATATAGTCTATTAGCTGGCAATGCTGTCCCCACTCCTCCCGGTCAAGGTTGGGACCCTGGGTGGCTAGAAAGTCAGCCAGGGTGAGGAATACTATATCCATACTTGCATCGCCAGTATCGCGGAAGAAACGATAGATAGCTCGGCTAGTAGGCTTACCTTCCCCCCCCATTTGCCACAGTCGAAGGTGAGATTCTATCATCTTCTGTACCATCTTTGTTTCCCGGGTGCTGAATCTCAGCCGCTGCAAAATACTCCCGGCCATTATGGCCCCCTCCTTGGTATGTCCGAGGAAGCGGGCTCTGCCATTTGGCTCAAGGCTTCTGGTTTGCGGCTTGGCAATATCGTGGAGAAGGGCAGCTAGCTTTAATAGAGCGCTCCTGGTTACCCCACCGCTAACTTCCTCCTCAAAGTGTTGCCGGAAGGTCGGGGAACGAGGAACAAGGTTAAGGACTTCATCCTCATCCCCCTCAGTGCTGAGCAGGCGTTCCACCGAAGCAACCGTTTCTACAGAGTGATGGAAAACGTCCCAAAAATGCTCGATAGGTTGCTCCACCCCCTTGGTTGGCGCTAGTTCAGGGAAAATCGCTGTCAGCAGACCTAAGTGGTCAAGATAATATAGAAAATAGGCAGTATTTCGGGCAGAGAGCAAACGGCATAGCTCCTCTCGCACCCGCTCACCAGCCACCTGGCAAATAAGCTGGCTCTGAGATTGAATTAAGGTCTCAGTCCTCTCCTCGATATTAAAGCCATACTCTGCAGCCAGTCGCACGGCTCGCAGCAGGCGAGCTGGGTCTTCCTCAAAAGCAGTTTCGCTCACCGCTCTAATTAAGCCTCTGTCTAGATCCCTCTTCCCCTGGAAGGGATCGATAAGCTGAGGGTGGCCCTCCTCCAACTCTTTCAGGTTTACGGCCATGGCGTTTATGGTAAAGTCGCGATGGGAAAGGTTTGACTCAATACCTCCCCGTATAGTGGAAAAATCAAGATGCCATCGGTTACCTTGAGCTGGATCACCCTCAATCAACACCACCCTGGCTATTTCGTTTACCTTATCTAGCAGCACATACTTAGCCTTCAGTGCAGCGGCTACCTTTTTGGCTGCCTCTGGAGCCAAGGCATCTACAGCAATATCAACATCTCGAGTAGGGCGACCCAGCAGGGTGTCACGAACATACCCACCAACCAGGTAGGAATCTATATTCTCCTGGGAAAGGAAAACACTTACCTTTGTCAGTAGTGAAGCCTCTTTTTGTTCTAGGAAAAGCTTCATTATAAGCCTCGCTCTTCCTCAGGCTCAATCGGATATAGCTTATCCATGCTCTCCAGGTGGTCAATATAAAGCACCCCATTAAGGTGGTCTATCTCGTGCT
>CAZNKW010000245.1:0-1910 GCA_964573655.1 uncultured Dehalococcoidia bacterium | reverse complement strand
AAAAAACCTGTTTTGGCAGCAACGACAAGAAGCTCCCGCAAATGAGGAGAGGGCTCCTACAAAGGGTACTTTCCGGAGCTTCAGGCGGGTCTAAAGCCTCAGCAAATTGAACCAAAGTTGAAAGTGTGCTATGCCTAACAAAGAGGCTGGGTCTTACCCGAGGAATACCCAGCCTCTTTGACAACCCTGATACTTACTGTACCGGCTTTAACTCTTCTCCCTTCTGAACCTAAACACGTGTGGAAACCGGTTCCGCCGACATTAACTCCTTGGCAGGGTCACCTGTGTCGATAGGCGCCCATAGTATTAGCTTCCGCCCTGACGGCCGTATAGCCTGGTGGCTGACCTCCTGGGTCAAACGTTTAAACAGCCGCTCCTTGAATTGAGGCGAAGCAACTACCGGCTGACATGCCGCCTTTAATAATCCTCTCAATTCTTCTTCCCCCTTACTATTCATGGCTAACCTCCCTGCCTGAGTTCATCCCGGCTAAATAAATAGGCAAACGATACAACATAATGCTAAGGGTGTATGGTGCCGTTGTCTATACCCAAAAGGCTATTTCAGGCATAGCCAATGGTATCAATTCGGATCAACCCCTTTGGGTAAGCGAGTTTAGATAGATAAGCGCAGTCTGGGGCTTGAGATACTCAATTGTTAGGGGGCGATTTCACATCCCGGCCAGGCAATGGTAGTTTCGACCAGCCCCACATCTATCCCTATCTGGACATAGTGTCCAGCATCAGTTCGGTGGTAAGCCAGGACCTCCTTCACCCCCCTGGGTTGTCATAGGTGGCTGTATAGCTTGGCGGCTGATCTCCTGGGCCAAAAGTTTGAGCAGCCGCTCCTTGAACTCAGATGAAGCAACTACTGGCTTAAATACGCCCTTTACTAATCTTCTCATTTCGTCTTCTCGAAGGGTATTCATCAGTCCTTCCTGTATATATTAGTCGCTTTGGCTACCGGAATCCCTCACTTGAGTCAGCAAGATGAGCCCGCAAAGCCTTCCGGGCTCGCGCCAGAAGTCCTTCCACCGACTTGGATGACCGGTGCATAATCTGGCTTATCTCTTGAACCGTCATTTCCTCCACGTATTTTAATATCAGCACCTGTCGATAGTCTAATGGCAATCTGAGCAGTGCTTGCTCCACCGTATGGCGAGTCTCCTCAGACTCAGTCATATCGGGTACAAGCGGCCCAGTATCCGGAATTTGCTCAGGCTCTATGGCGCTGGTACTCGAAGCTCGTTTACGGTACTTCCTTTCTCGCTCCTGCCGACGGTAGAAGTCCACTATCTTGTGATGGGCTATACTGCACAGCCAGGTATAAAGCTTGCTCTGACCGCGAAATTTGCCTATTGAAGTCAGGACATTGAGGAAGATTTCTTGAGTAACGTCCTCGGCCACCGCATGGTCTCTGCCTACCTCATGGAATACCAGAGAATAAAGGCGGTCGAAGTAGGTGTTAAAAAGCTGCTCCATGGCTGCCAGGTCGCCATAGCGTAGCCTTTCCACCAGCTCGACTTCGTTAGCCCGATCAGCGGAGCCAGTCATCTTTATCGCGCTATCCTTGACAACCTTCCCCCACCAAGTCTCCACCTGAAAGCACACAGCCAATATAACTGCTATAGCGGGGAAAGTCAAGAGTTGCCAATAGAGGGCGTTTAGCAATAGGATGGAAAGGGCCAAGCCCTTGTAAGAAATTTCTGCCCTGAGCTTGTCTGAGAACCCGTGCCTCAATTTCGCATTAGAAGTTTCTCTCTTGTAGGGTGGGTACAGAGACCCCAGCCTTCAGGCTAGGGAGTTTCACTAGCTCTAGCCTCCACCCCAATACATCGGGGTAGGTCTCTTGTCTTATGGCGGTGTAAACACCGCCGTTGGAGGCAATGGTGATGCTGAGGCTGTCCGAAAAC
>CAZNKW010000244.1:0-1923 GCA_964573655.1 uncultured Dehalococcoidia bacterium | reverse complement strand
GCCACTCCCCGGTGAATACCAGCTCAGCGCCCCCACTGAGATATACCTCTCCCTTCCCATCCCACTCCACACCTAGCCTGCCTCCAGGTAATAAGACATCAACCTGACTATCCACATAACCATGTAGCTGTGCTGCCACAGCCACAGCGCAGGCACCACTGCCACAGGAAAGACTCTCTCCCACCCCCCTCTCCCACACCCGAGCCCTTATCTCCCTGCGGGACAAAACCTGGGCTACCTCAAAGTTCAAACGCTGGGGGAAGAGCCGATGGTGCTCTATCAGCGGACCCCATTCAGATAAGGGAAAGTCAGCCACAGAGTCCCCGACAAAACATACCCCATGAGGGTTCCCCAGGGAAACAAAGTTCAACAGTAGCTCCTTGCCCTTGACATTAATGGGGTAATCCAAGATAGGTATTATGTCAACTTTTATGGAGACGGGAATCTCCTCGGGTCTGAACCGGGGCACCCCCATATCCACCTCAAACCGATGGCCACCACGGGACTTAACCCTTCTAATGCCGGCTGTGGTTTCTATGGTTAACTCTTTGTCCGCATCAGCCAGCCCACGGTCAATAACGTATCTAGCAAAGCACCTTAGACCGTTGCCACAGACCTCAGCTTCGGAGCCGTCGGAGTTAAACACCCGCATGCGGAAATCAGCCACTTCTGACGGTAACAACAGTAATAAACCATCGGCTCCAATGCCAAAGTGACGGTGGCACATGGCTCTAGCCAGACTGGCCCAATCCTGCTCCAGCCCACCAGCGTCTACCAAAACAAAATCGTTGCCAGTAGCCTGCAGTTTAGAGAATCTCAACGCCTTCGCACCCTGGCAGAGTGAAGCCTTACCTCTGGCATAGGATAGTGTTTTACATTGAGGGTCACTAAGGTAAGTCCATGGATAACAGATGTAGCAGCAATAACCGCATCAACAATGTCTAAGGTGATACCCTTGGCTTGGTAGTAGCGAACAAATTGAGCAGCCATATCTGCTATAGCAGCATCGACTTCATAGGTCTCTATAGAATTAAGAAATTCACCGGTTGCTTCCTGTTCACTTTCCTTCATTCCAATGCCAACCTCGAGGCGAGTCAAGGCTGATATGCTTAGGCGTCCTGTTTCCGATAAATGAGTCACTAAGGCAACCACCTCTTTTCTGTTGCGCAGGTGCCACACTATTATGTCAGTATCAAGGAGATACATCTTTTACCTTTTGTTCGCCAAAAAGCTCCTGTCGAACTCTCCAAGAACCTCTAATTTGCGCTATCCATAGAGCAAAATCCTCGTCAGTTTGCAATTCAGGATGCTCCCCATCTTTCCATGCTCCGGCTGCTTTTTTCACTGCTATCTGCTGGCGCAGGAGAGATAGCTTCTCTTGGGTTGCCTGCACTATGAGCTGGCTACGCCGTTTGGGTGGAACTAATTGCCGTAGCTCCCGCAACACATCATCGGGGAAAATAACATTGATCCTCTCTTTACCTTGTTTTTGCATTGTCTTGATTACCTTGGCCAATTTTACATCACTTATTTACATCTGTCAATAGGCTAATTTGATGTATATTTCTCCAAATTATTACTCATAGAATTATGGCTTATCTTCTGCACGAGGGTGTTTAATAAACCCCACAAAATCTTCGATTTTGCGGGGGCCCCACTCCGCGGGCGGGGTATTGACCCCGCCCTTGGTCAAGGGGATGCTGCGCCCCCTTGGAACCCCAGCGAACTGTTCCCCTCAGCAAGCTGAGGGGCATAGAATTCTAGTAGTGTCATTCTGAGGAGTCCAAAGGAAATTGGACGACAAAGAATCTCTGAGATTCTTCGCTGCCCCTTCGCTTCGCTCAGGGCTTCAGCTCAGAATGACAACTGAATGCTGTTAAACGCCCTCTCTAAGCCAGGTCGTTTATTAACACCCGTAGGGAC
>CAZNKW010000243.1:0-1930 GCA_964573655.1 uncultured Dehalococcoidia bacterium | reverse complement strand
AAGAGGATAGAAGGCGAATCTCGGTGGTGGACATAAAAGCGGCAGGAAATCGACACGCCCTTCTCTACAGGGATAAGGTGGTCGGTGGCATTGGGAGGAGGGGCAGTAAAATCCTTCCTGGGATAAAAGACAAACTGAAGAAGCTCTGGTCTATCTAAGGCAGAATAGTCAGCCTGATGAGACATTCTCCTTAATCCGGGTAGCTTAGTATTTCTTTCTCAGAGAAGAAGAGGCTGATCTCCTGCTGGGCGTTTTCCTCTGAATCAGAGCCATGAATCAGATTGTGCCCGATATCTAATCCAAGGTCCCCTCTTATTGTCCCTCGGGCAGCCTTAAGGGGATCGGTCTCTCCCATCAGGCGGCGCACTGCTTCCACAGCGTTCTCCCCCTCGACCACGGCAGCAATAAGAGGGGTAGAAGTAATGAAGTCCACCAGAGCGGAGAAGAAGGGCTTGCCTTCATGGATAGCATAGTGACGCTCAGCCATAGACTTATCCATCTGGAGCATCTTCATTGCCACAATTTTCAGCTCCTTCCTTTCCAGGCGGGAGATAATTTCCCCGGCCAGACCCCTCTGCATCGCGTCAGGTTTAATCAGAACCAGGGTTCTTTGCATCTTCAGGCTCCTTACCAACCATCATCGAAGCAGTGCCTTCCGCCACCACGGTACCATCCTTTCGAGTTATAGTCGCCTTTGTTGTAATCAGCTTCTTCCTCCTTTCGATTACAGTAGCAGTTATAAGGAGCGGCTCGCCGATTAAGGCCGGACGCTTGAACCTCACCTCAGCCCGGGCTGTAATGGCCAGTACCCCCAAGGAATACATCGCCCAACCCATAGCCTCGTCCAGAATGGCAAAGACTATTCCACCATGGAGATAGCCAGGGTAACCTTGATAAGGTTCAGTGGGTGTAAACTCGGTCTCAACCTTATTCCCTTCGCGGCGGAAATGGAGTTTCAGCCCAATAGGGTTTTCTGGCCCGCAACCAAAGCACCTATTGGTGAGCTGTGGTTGTACCTTCTCCTCAGATAACATCTTTGCTCCTTGCCTTTGCTCTGTTTTGGCTGTGACTAAAAACCTCTAGAGGTGAAATGTTCCCACCCCTTTTCCTTGATTTGGAAAGGATGACCCTCTTGGTCAAGCAGAGTTACCCCTCCCTCACCTCTTATCTCGCCGATTATGCTTATCAGGCAATCAGCCTCTTCTTTAACACTATGGATAACCTCTTCACTGGCAGTGAACAAGAGCTCATAATCCTCGCCCCCGCTTAAAGCGAAATCAAGGGATTCCTTGGGGAAGGCGGCTTTCACCTTAGAGTGGATAGGAACCTGGTCTGCCTTTAGGATTGCCCCCACCTCACTTGCCTTACAGAGGTGACCCAGGTCAGCCACCAGTCCGTCACTAATGTCTATCGTCGCCCGCACCCCCCTTCTCACCAAAAGCTGCCCTTCGGCGATCCTTGGCTGCGGCTGAAGATGGGCTTTTCTAAGAAAAGCCGTTGTCTCCGGATCAAACCGATAATGATGCGTTAACATCCTCATCCCTGCTGCCGAGGAGCCTAAATAGCCGGTGACCGCTATCAGGTCACCAGGTACTGCCGCCGACCTAGTGAGAATACCCTCAGTTTGCCCCTGCCCTATTACGGCCAGGGTAATCACCACTAAAGGGGCGCTACTGATGTTTCCCCCTATTATAGCCATCTTGAATTGTTTGGCTATCTCCGCCATCCCCCGGTAGAGCTGGGTGACATCCTCCACCTCGGTATCTCCAGGGAGAGATAAGGATACTAAAGCATACCTCGGCAACCCCCCCATAGCGGCAATATCGCTCAAATTTATGGCTACCGCTTTCCAACCCAACTCCCTCCAGGTGCTCTCCGCTGTAAAGTGCACCCCCTGAACCAGGGTATCAGTGGTAGCCAGCAAGGTGGA
>CAZNKW010000242.1:0-1950 GCA_964573655.1 uncultured Dehalococcoidia bacterium | reverse complement strand
ATATTCTCACTTCCCGCAGCACCTTTTGTATTTTTTGCCGCTACCGCAGGGGCAGGGGTCGTTGCGCCCTACCTTTTTCCCGGCGGGTACTGCCTCCCGCTGGCTGGCAGCAGTCATTGGCGTAGCCGCCTCTTTCTTCACCAGACTGACATGGTAAATATGGTGCACTACATCATGCTGCACGTTAGCCAAGAGGCTTTGGAATAAGGCATGCCCCTCTTTCTTGTAGGCCACCAGTGGGTCACTATGACCTACTGCCTGTAGCCCAATCCCCTGGCGCATCTGCTCCATCATGGTCAGGTGCTCCACCCACAGGCTGTCCAGGGTGCGCAGCATCACCAACCGCTCCAGCAGGCGCATGTTCTCTTGGCCCATCTCCTTTTCCCTCGCCTCATAGAGGGACTCAGCGCAGTCAACCAGTCTTGTTTCGACCTCTTCTGGGCTCATCTGGGAAAGGGCATGGCGATTCAGCTCCGGGGGTAAAGGCAGGATACGGTTTACCTCCTCCAGCAACCCTTCTATATCAGGTTGCTCATCACCAAGATGAGCAGCCACCAACCCCTGGAGCTCGTCTTGAATCATGGACTGGATATTGGCTTTGAGATCGGTGTCACTGATGATCCTCTTTCTCTCACCATAGACTACCTCACGGTGCTTGTTCACCACATCGTCGTAGTCCACTAAATGCTTGCGGATTTCGAAGTGATAACCCTCGACCTTAACCTGGGCACTTTCGATAGCCTTGCTCACCAGAGAATGCTCAATGGGGGCATCCTCCTCACCAATCCCAGCCCACTCCATAAAACCCTTGACCCTATCGCCACCAAAGCGATGCACTACATCATCCTCGAGAGAGACGTAGAAACGAGAGCTTCCCGGGTCTCCCTGACGCCCTGACCGACCACGAAGCTGGTTATCAATCCGCCTGGCTTCATGCCTCTCAGTACCGATAACGTGAAGCCCACCCAGCCCCACCACCTTGTGGTGGTCCGCCAGCCACTCCTCTTCCTTTCGACCTTCGGGGGTTCCCCCCAGGATAATATCTACACCCCGCCCGGCCATGTTGGTGGCCACAGTCACTGCCGCGGGTTGCCCAGCCTGAGCGATAATATAGGCCTCCTTCTCATGGTGCTTGGCATTCAACACCTGATGAGGTATCCCTCGCTTTTGGAGCAGCTCACTCAGCTTTTCTGATTTCTCGATAGAGGTGGTGCCTATCAGCACCGGACGCTGTTCCTTATAGAGCCTCTCTATCTCATTAGCTACGGCACGAAACTTGGCTTCCTCAGTTCTATATATTTGGTCAACATAATCTTCACGAATCATCGGTTTATTGGTGTCAATGACCACCACCTCAAGGTTATATATCTTGTGAAATTCCTCAGCCTCGGTGACCGCTGTCCCGGTCATCCCAGCCAGCTTCTGATAGAGGCGGAAGTAGTTCTGAAAGGTAACGGTGGCCATGGTTATGCTCTCCCGCTCTATCTTCACCCTCTCCTTGGCTTCAATAGCCTGGTGCAATCCCTCAGAGTATCTCCGCCCAAGCATCAGCCGACCGGTGAACTCATCAACGATGATAACCTGCCCATCCTTGACCACATAATCCCTGTCCCTCCTATAAAGGACTTGGGCTTTAAGGGCATTTTCCACGTGGTGCTTCAGAACATAATTGCCTGGGTCATAGAGGTGACCTGCCTTCAGCACGCCCTCTTTTCGGAGCATATTCTCCATTTTTTCCATACCGGCTTCTTCGGTAATATAAACAGCTCGCTCCTTGGGCTCTATGGTGTAGTCCTGTGGCGTCAGCCGGGGGACGAGCCGGGCCACAGTCTGGTATATCCGCGTTGCCTCTTCTGCCGCACCACTGATGATAAGCGGGGTGCGGGCTTCATCAATAAGGATATAGTCTACCTCGTCCACAATGGCATAGTTTAAGGGGCGCTGCACACA
>CAZNKW010000241.1:0-1960 GCA_964573655.1 uncultured Dehalococcoidia bacterium | reverse complement strand
TGTTTGTGACTTCCAATTACCCACTTGGCACAAAAACAATCGTCCGTCATGACGGGAGTTACAACGCTACAGCTCGAAGAGTCTTGTCGACTTTGATAGTCGTAGCGTCGCCTCAGGAGAGGCGACGAGTAATACCCATCGTCGCCATTTGTATCATGGCAGAGAATTAAAGATACTCCTTCACCCTCTCTGCCACCGACCTGGTCATCCCGCTTACTGAGGCTAGCTCCTCTAAGGTGGCTTGTCTGACCCCTCGGAGGGAGCCAAATCTCTTCAGCAGAGCCCGCTTTCGCTTAGCTCCAACCCCAGGGATAGTATCCAGGGGGGAGGCGAAGGATTCTCTCTGGCGCACCTTACGATGGTAGCCCAGGGCGAAGCGGTGTGCCTCATCCCTTACCCTTTGCAAAAAGTACAGAGCCGCCGAGTGACGAGGGAGCATAATAGGCTCGTCTACCTGGGGCAGAAAGATAGCTTCATTTTCCTTAGCTATGCTGGCGCAGGAGATAGAATCGGCCCCTGCCTCTTTTATTACCTCCAGGGCGGCGCTAAGGTGTCCCTTGCCACCATCAATGAGGACCAGGTCAGGAGTGCTGGCCCAAGCACCCTCTCGAGGCTCACCTGTCCCCTTCTTGAAGCGTCTCCTCAGCACCTCCTGAATCATAGCGTAGTCATTGGCACCCGCCACTGACCTAATTCTAAAGCGCCGATAGTGAGATTTCTTTGGCTGTCCTCTTTCAAACACTACCATGCTGCCCACAGCAGAGGTCCCCTGGATATCGGAGATATCGTAGCATTCCACCCGCTGGGGAAGGCGAGGTAGAGAAAGCTCCTTTTGTAGCTCTTCCAGGGCAGCAGCCAGGGCCTCGGGTTCAGCGAGCAATTTAATCCTCAGTTGTTCCAGACCCTGGCGGGCATTTTCTGCCACCATATCTATCAACCCCTTCTTTACCCCCCGACGGGGCACCCGAAGCTCGACCTTTGCCCCCTTCTTGCTCTTCAGCCACTTCGCCATCAGGGGCATCCCTTCCAGAGGATGCTGCAGCAGTATCTGCTCTGGTATATAAGGAGCAGAGTTATAAAACTGCTGCACAAAGCTGGTCATTATTTGAGAAGGCTCTTCATCCTGTGTTCCGGTCAATATGAAGTATTCCCTTCCCAGGAGCTTCCCATTGCGGATGGAGAAGACCAAGACATAGGCTTGCTCCCTAGCCTGAGCAAAGGCAATAGCATCCATCTCACCTTCTGCTGAAGCAATCTTCTGTCTTTCGATAACCCTTTCCACAGCGTGGACCTGGTCTCGAATCAGGGCAGCCTTTTCAAACTCTAAATTCTCCGCTGCCTCTGCCATCCTGCTACGCAGCTCTGGTACTATTAACTCCTGTTTGCCTTCGAGGAAAAGGATAACCTGGTTTATCACCCGCTGATATTCCTCCTTGCTTACAGCACCAATACAGGGGCCGAGGCAACGGTTGATGTGATACTCTAGACAAGGCCGCGACTCGTGGCTAGTGATTGGCCCTTTGCAACTTCGGAAGGGAAAGAGCCTTTTTAACAAAGCCAAAGTCTGGCGTACTGACCAGGCACTGGCAAAGGGTCCGAAATACCTGGCACCATCCTTTTCTATCCTTCTGGTGAAATACACCCTGGGCCAATCCTCAGCCAGACTTATTTTAAGGTAAGGATAGCTCTTGTCGTCCTTGAGGCGCACATTATATCGGGGGCGATATTTCTTAATCAGATTACACTCCAGGAGGATGGCCTCCTGCTCGGAATCGGTGACGAAAAAATCAAAGTCAGTGACTCGAGCTACCATCCTTTGCAGCTTTGGTGACAGGTTATAGGGAGAACCGAAGTAAGAGCCTACCCGGTGGTATAAGCTAGCTGCCTTACCTACATAGAGGACATTATCCTCCTCATCTTTCAGCAAATAGGCACCGGGCTTTGCTGGCAAGGCTTTCAA
>CAZNKW010000240.1:0-1961 GCA_964573655.1 uncultured Dehalococcoidia bacterium | reverse complement strand
TGAGGCTGTCCGAAAACTTCATATCGGGTAGGTTGCCCGACGTCGGGCAACCTACCCATAATTTCCGTATTTTCACAGTAATACCCTGAATTAAAGTCAGCCAATCGCCAGTAGAAGGTCCAGGGATCAAATCTTAGCCATTAGTTTTTGATATAGGCTGGGAGGCAAAAAGGCGTGGCGGTGGACATCTTCTGTATAATACCTGGTAGACACTTCGCATTTCCGGGACATCTCTCTGGGATTATGCATCTTGGAGGCAATGGAGAAGGTCCACCAATTGCCGGCATAGGTAGCTAGGGGGACGGTATATAAATCCACTAGGTTGAATACTTGGGCTAGTCTATGCTGCACCTGACGAACGAACTCCCGGTGGAAATGAAGTGACTCGGTTTGGGCGACAAATATGCCTTCTGCCTTCAAAGCTGAGAAGGCATGGGTGAAGCATTGACTGGTGAAGAGAGACTCAGCCGGACCGACAGGGTCTGTGGAGTCAACGACAATCAGATCAAATCTCTCCTTTGTTTGGGCTAGGAAATCTGCTCCTTCCCTCTCCAGAATCTGTGTTCTTGGATCAGCGAAACCTGTTGACAGGGTAGGGAGGAATTCTTTGGAAGCTTCTATAACTTCCCTATCCAGTTCTACCACAAGGGCTCTTTTTACCACCTGGTGCTTCAGTACTTCGCGCAGCACACCACCATCACCGCCACCGATAATCAGGACATCGGTTGGGGAAGGGTGAGCGTGCAAGGCCACCTGGGCCAGCATTTCATGATAGAAATACTCATCCCATTCAGTGAGCTGGACAACACCATTGAGCGCCAGCACCCGGCCAAAATAGGGGCTTTTGAATATAAGGAGCTCCTGGTGCTTGGTCTGGCGCTGGCAGATTACCTCTTCCACCTCATAGCCATACTGGATAGGGGCAAAGGGGTCCTTTTCCTGGAAGAATGAAGGGGGCATAATTAGTCTCTATTCTATAAAGTGAATTTTAGGGATAGGGAAGCCGTCGAACTGGGAGGCGTAAGCGGTGGTATAAGCGCCGGCCGACATAATATAGACCCTGTCCCCCACCTCTAACTCGGGGAGTTCTGCTTCCGTGGAGATGACGTCAAAGCTATCACAGGAAGGTCCAGCTAATACCCATTGGCTGGTTTGGCTACCCTTTCTGGCCGTCATGGGATATTTAATGCCACCAACGCTTTCCATCAAGCCGTTAAATACGCCGACATCTAGATAGAGCCATTTCTCTGTAGCTCGAGCAGCCTTAGCTATAACCCTGGCTACTAAGGTGCCCGCCTCCCCAACGAGAGCCCTGCCCGGTGCCAATATTAGCTCTATATCTTTGGGGAAGGCTTTAGCTAAGGAGTCTCTGATTACCTGGGCAATCTCACTAATAGAAGGCACCGGCTTGGTATATTCAATGGGGAAACCGCCACCGATATTGAGCAGCTTTAGTCCTATACCCTTGTCTGCTGCCGATTCCCAAACTGCTTGGCTCTTCTCAATGGCTTTTCCCCAGGTGGTAGCCTTGGTACACTGTGAGCCGACATGAAAGGCAATGCCATAGGGTTTAAGCCCTTTCTTTCTGGCTTGCCCCAGCAGCTCGACAGCCTCCTCTATCTCCACACCGAATTTCCTGCTTAGCGGCCATTCACTACCTTCATTAGAGACAGCAAGACGCGCATAGACCTTGCTGCCGGGGGCAAATCGGGCTAGTTTTTCGACCTCTGTATAGGAATCGAAGGCAAAGGAGTCTATCCCGCTAGAGTAGGCAGAGCCGATGAAAGCCTGGTCTTTAACCGGGTTGCTGGAGATGATTTTCTGAGGCGAGACCCCTAATTGGAGCAGGAGTTCCAGTTCCCCCTGGGAGGAAATCTCGAAGCTACAGCCTAGCTCTTTCAGAAGCTCTACAATGCCGGGGTGTGGGTTGGCTTTTAGGGCGTAGTAGATTTTGGCTCCGC
>CAZNKW010000239.1:0-1980 GCA_964573655.1 uncultured Dehalococcoidia bacterium | reverse complement strand
ATAGGGGTCGGCCTCAGCTATTTCAATGGCCTTTGCCTTCTCGTCTTCAGTCAGCTCTGATCGATAGATCGACGGCCCAAGTGAAGAACAAGTTGCACAGAGAATTGTCTTCACGTTTAGACTCGCAACGTCGACTTGCGCTTCGACAGTTGACTCACCCCAGCTAGCAGACACGTACGCAGTGGGACCTGCTATCTCCACCTCGGTTACCTCCATACTACCTCCACCCAGTATTGCCTGAACTTGGGGATCATTCCGAACTGCCTCAGCAGCAGCTTGGGTTAAATCATCGCCTTCCCAGGGCTGTATTACACCTAAGCTGGCTCCAACGATAATTATTACAGCTACCAAGCTGATAAGCACCGGTTGCCAGACAGGTCTCCCCTTTATTATGCCTCTTTTCTCAGTCTTGATCGGTTTTGCTCGTGGTAGACTACTTGTAGCGCTGGAAGCATTCAAACGCTCCCTTACTGGTGAGCTGACATCTGCCCACCAGGTGTCGCCCTGGAGCGACTGAAGCAAGGCTGGAACCTTGCTTAGCCGGTCCAGCTCCTGACGACACCTCTGGCAGGAAGCCAGATGGGCCTCTACCTCCTCTTTCTCCTCAGAGTTCAGCTCACCGCTGTCGTAAAGAGCCAACAGCCACCTTACCTTCCTACAGCCCACTTCACTCACCTCCTTTCTCCACCCTCTCGTAGGCATCCCGAAACATTACCCTCGCCCGGGCGAGGCGTTTTTTGACTGCCCCCAGAGAAATGTTCAGCATCTCCCCTATCTCATGACAGTTAAAGCCCTGGTTATCATGCAGTAGCAATACAGCCTTATACTTTCCAGGTAACTTGTTCAGGACACCACGCACCAGCTCTCTTTGAACCAGGCTAACTTCATGACTATTACTTATCTCCCTAGAAATGGTCGCCCCCTCTACCCAGGGGAACCAAGAGATAAGCTTGCGTCGGCGTAACACATCGATGGCATTATTGGTGGCAATGCGGTAGAGCCAAGATTTGAGATTAAGGTCGCCCTCGGTCTTCGGCATCGCCTGATAGGCTTTAAGAAAAGTATCTTGAGTCAAGTCCCGTGCCAGCTCCTTATCCTTGACCATGTTATATAGGTATTGCGATAATGATATCTGATACTGGTTAACCACAACCTCCCAAGCCCTACTGTCACCACCTCTCAGAAGCTCTATCCTTTGACCTCTCTCCATGACCAATACGGCCATCCTTACCCCTCTATTATATAGACCGAAGCAACGGGCAAAAAGGGGACAAAATCGGGCAGTGGCCTGAGGCAAGCATACCGCCTGAAGTGACGCGCTGAGAGAGATAGACGATGGATGCCAGGTTTATCTAGTGAAGTTTCTCCACCAGGTCGGTGAGCCAGCCGATTAGCCCCATGCCAGCTAAGGCAAAGACAAAGGATTTGATGGTTTTCCCCACCCAGCAAATGGGAAACAACTTCCACAGGGGGAAGCGTGATGCCCCTGCCGAGGCATTGACCAATTTGATAACGTGGGGGTTAGGCACCGCTGAGACCAGAAATATAGCCAGTGTGCCATGGCGCTTCATCCAGCCTTCAAGCCGCTGATACATCTTCCACTTGGTAATCGCTGGCTGTCCGCCATAACCCAACATGTAGCCACTCAGCTCCCCAATAGCCTCGCCAGTCCCCGCTGCTAGGGCTATGATTAATAAATACCAACCATATCCAGTCCCAAGATATCCAGCCCCGAGGAAGGCGGCCCAGGAGCCAGGGAGAGGCCAGATGGGGGCAGTGCTACCGGCAATGCCCATAAGAAAGATACCCAGGTAGCCATAATCTTTAAATTCCTCGATTCTGTCTCTGTAAATCACCCCTAAGGCAACGAGCAAAGCGATAATCACCACGGTGAGGAGAAATACCAGGAGATGAATATAGTTTCTTCTCCACCAGGAGGCGGGTCTTGCTTCTTCGCCCATGCCTTACCAAGATAAGGTC
>CAZNKW010000238.1:1036-1998 GCA_964573655.1 uncultured Dehalococcoidia bacterium | reverse complement strand
ATTAGTGAACACTTTTGCTTCAAGTGCAATCGGCTTCGCCTGACGGCTGATGGCAAATTGCTCCCCTGCCTCTTATCTGATGAGGAAGTAGACCTCCGACCGGCGCTGGAGATGGGAGACCCTTCTCAGGAAATAAGGCGACTCATACTTAAGGCGATAGCTTCTAAGCCTGAGGGTCATCGGGTGGCACAGGGATTTGTCCCCCAGAGAAGATTGATGACTCAGGTAGGCGGGTGAACTACGGAGATGGAAGATCGAGTCCATATGGTCGATATAGGCGAAAAGCCTGACACTGAGCGAGAAGCGGTGGCCAAGGGCTGGGTCAAGATGCAACCCTCGACCTTGAAGTTGCTCCGAGAGGGGGGCTTGCCTAAAGGAGATGTCCTGGCTACAGCCCAGGTAGCCGGTATTATGGCCGCCAAAAGAACACCCCAGCTTATACCTCTGTGTCATCCGTTGCTGCTCACCGATGTGAAGGTGGAGTTCCTTCTTGATAAACAGAATAGTAGGGTGGAGATTACTGCCCGGGTTAGAAGCACGGGGAAAACAGGGGTAGAGATGGAAGCCCTCACTGCGGTAGCCATAAGCGCCCTCACCATTTATGATATGTGCAAAGGGGTGGACCCGGGGATGCAAATCGAGGGTATCCGCCTGGTGAAGAAAAGTGGGGGCAAGAGTGGGGCGGTGGTCTTTGAGCAATAAGTGGTGGTCGTTTAGTGTCATGGCGACCCCGATTTATCGGGTGAAGCAATCTCTGGACAGGCTCGGAACAGGTCTGCCATCTCAAGAACAACTACGGGATTGCTTTGCGGAGCCTGTCCTGAGCGAGATTCTTCGGTCGCTGCCCCTTCGCTTCGCTCAGGGCTTTGGCTCAGAATGACAGGAAGCGAAGGGTTCGCCATGACAATCTGAGTTACTAAATGCCCTCACGAGTAATTAGTAGACTATAAAAGTTACGGGAG
>CAZNKW010000238.1:0-1026 GCA_964573655.1 uncultured Dehalococcoidia bacterium | reverse complement strand
GGTGGATATTGCCCCCGGGCTGCCTTCCTTTACTATCGTCGGGTTGCCTGATACAGCGGTACAAGAGGCTAGAGAGCGAGTTCGGGCAGCTATCCGAAACTCAGGTTGCCTTTTTCCCAACAAGCGGATTACGGTTAACCTGGCCCCGGCTGACCTGAAAAAGGAAGGCCCGGCTTATGACCTCCCTATTGCTGTGGGCATCCTCCTTAGCTCAGAGCAGTTGACGGCTGATGTCTCTCAAACCCTCTTTCTGGGGGAGCTTTCCCTGGACGGCAGCCTGCGCCATACCCATGGTATCCTCCCCATGGTTGCCCTGGCCAGGGAGATAGGTCTTTCCTATGTCCTTGTGCCTGCTAGCGATGCCAAAGAAGCTTCTCTAATAGAGGGGGTTGAGATTACCCCCGTTGGCTCCTTAGCTGAGCTAATCAGTCATCTCCGGGGAGATAGCCCTATCCCTTCCTATTCGCCGCCTACAGACCTGGAAAGGGTAGGAGTGCCGGGATGGCATGTTACTGACTTAATGCATATAAAGGGACAGGAGCATGCTAAGCGAGCCTTAGAGGTGGCGGCCGCCGGAGGACATAATGTGATTATGAGTGGTCCTCCAGGTAGCGGCAAGACTATGCTGGCTCGTTCCCTCCCTTCCATTCTGCCCAAAATGACCATGGAGGAATCCCTCGAGGTGACCAAAATATATAGTGTCAGCGGGCTTTTACCCTCAGATACCCCTCTTGTCAGTCAGCGCCCCTTCCGATCACCTCACTACACCATCTCCCATGCTGGGCTGGTGGGAGGGGGACGATGGCCAAGGCCTGGTGAGATAAGCCTCAGTCATAGAGGCGTCCTCTTTCTGGATGAATTTCCTGAATTCGGTCATGCCACCTTGGAGGTGTTGCGTCAGCCCTTAGAGGACAGGGTGGTAACCATTAGTCGGGCCCAGGGCAGCATTACCTTCCCGGCTAATTTTATGCTGGTAGCGGCCATGAACCCCTGCCCCTGCGGATATTATGGCGATCCGGTCAAGGA
>CAZNKW010000237.1:0-2015 GCA_964573655.1 uncultured Dehalococcoidia bacterium | reverse complement strand
CCCCTTGTGGGCTCCCGCAGATTGGGAGGGGACAAGCCCCTCCCCTACAGGGGGGGACTTTTTAGACAGCCTCTGCATTTTCGTGGGTGTCGGGTCCCTGACCCGACCCGAATCAGCCTCTGAGGGTTCCGTCAGGTCAGGGACCTGACAGTCACCTAGCTTTGGGCGGGTCTAAAGACCCGCACTACATTTCTAAACCCCCTCACGGGATTTGCCTTGACTTAAGGGGGGAAACGGGGTATGATAGCACCATTATTGGGGAAGGAGCGGAGTGCCAAAGCGGACCTATCAGCCGAAGAGACTTCATCGAAAAAGGGTGCATGGTTTTCGGGCACGAATGAGGACTCGAGGTGGACGGAATGTATTGAAAGCGAGGCGACTCAAGGGGCGCTATAGGCTGACGGTATAGAAGCGCCTCGCCCTCCTGTTCGCATCAGTAATGAAAAGGGAACAACGCCTTACTCAGAAGAGTCGCTACGCCACGGTTCATAATCAGGGCAAATCTTGGGCAAATGAGTTACTGGTAATGAAAGCCTTTCCCAATGAACTAGAGCGGAGCAGGTTTGGCTTTTCAGTGAGCAAGCGGGTAGGCAAGGCGGTAGTGCGCAATCGGGTGAAGAGATTGCTTCGTGAGTGTGTGCAACTGATACCTTGTAAGCCAGGTTGGGATGTAGTATTTATTGCCCGTAGCACCACCTCTAGAGCTGATTTCCATCAACTTAAGGAGGCGGTGGAGGAGCTAACCTGGCGAGCAAAGCTGAAAGAGTAGAGATGAAAGGGACTGCTTTAAAGCTTATTCGATGGTATCAATCAACTTGGTCAAAATATGCTCCCCCTACCTGTCGTTTCACCCCTTCCTGTTCCCAGTATACCTATGAGGCCATTCAAAAATACGGTTTGCTTAGGGGAATTTGGCTAGGGATGAAGAGGATTCTCCGTTGCCATCCCTTTAATCCTGGAGGTTTTGACCCGGTACCTTGATGCCTTGCGTTACTCACGGGAAGAAGTAGATTAATGTTCTCCAGCAACAAAAAGTCTAGATTAAACAAGATATTTCTTCTCCTGCTTCTCTCCAGTATCCTACTTCTGGCAGGGTGTACTCGTGCTCCCGTTAGAGGGTGGTCTGGACCCATAGTTAGCGATAATGTCCTCTATGTTGGCTCAATAATAGGTAAGGTCCTTGCCTTGGACCTCTTGGAAATCCAGGATAACCAACCGGAGGTAAAGTGGGAGAAACCTCTCGAAAGTCCGGGAGCTGGGGGATTTCTTGCCTGTTCAACTCGGGTCTCCACGCCAATGAGCACCTACGGCACGCCAGCCATAGGCGGGGACAAAGTCTATGTCGGGGGCTATGATGGTCATATTTACTCCATTAGAATTGACGATCAGAGTATGAATCAATTTGACACTGGCAGTGCCATTGTTGGTGGCCCTATAGTAGCTGATGGGACTATCTTTGTGGGCAACTCGGACGGCAAGTTTTATGCCCTTAATCTTGACTTGAGCCCGGAGCCGAAGTGGGTATTTAATACTGGGGATAAGATTTGGTCAACCCCTGCCGTAGACAATGGAGTGGTCTATATTGGCTCCTCCGACCACAAGCTTTATGCTATAGATATTGAGAGTGGGAAGGAGATATGGCACTTCGAAACACAAGGTGCCATCCTTTCCACTCCACTAATAGCTGATGGTACCATCTATATAGGTTCCTGCGATAACAACTTCTACGCTATTGATGCTGCTACAGAGGAGGAGAGAATAGCTGCTGCTACAAGGGAGGAGGGTGCTCCCATCCCTTCGAGGGAGGCTAAATGGACTTTTGAGGCAGGAAATTGGTTTTGGACGAAGGCACTTTTCTACAATGATGAAATCTGGGTTGGCTGTCTCGACCATAAAGTTTACGCCCTCAAGGCCGAAAGTGGAGAGAAAGCCTGGGAATATGAAACTGGAGGAAGGGTTAGTACTCCCCCTGTTTTGATAGATAGTCTAAGTCTTATTCTAGTCGGCTCGGAAGA
>CAZNKW010000236.1:0-2032 GCA_964573655.1 uncultured Dehalococcoidia bacterium | reverse complement strand
TTAAGCTGGGAATCAGCCTAGATTCTCCTTGCCTTGGTCTAAATTCTATGGGTATCTGCTCAATTTTGAGCCCTTTGTATTTAGCTTCAATTATGGTCTCTTGGACATAGGTGTATCTTCCAGACAGGTTCATTTTTAGAGCTGCCTCTTGAGAAAAAGCCCTGAAGCCACTCTGGGCATCTTGTATTGGCAGACCAGAGACCCTTCTAGTAAGCCAGGTAGCAATCTTATTCCCTATCTTTTTGCCCTTGGGCATGAAGTCGAGGCTGTCAATATCGCGCCAGCCTAAGACTATATCAGCTTTGTTCTCCAGCAGGGGCTTTATCAATCTGGGAATTTCCCTGGCATTATATTGCCCATCACCATCCAGGTTCACTATCACGTCTGCTCCCATTTCCAAAGCAGCCTCTAACCCATCTCTAAAGGCAATCCCTAATCCTTCATTTCCTTTATGGGAGAGAACTCTGTCCGCTCCAGCTTCCCTTGCCTGTTTTACAGTCTCATCAGTAGAACCATCATCGATGACAAGGACCTCTACTGACTCTATCCCTTCAATCTCCCGAGGGATTTCCGTTATTACATTGGCAATGGTTTTTTCTTCATTATATGCTGGTATAGTTACCACCAGTTTCACCAGCAGACTCCTTCATAACATTGGCACACGCGCTTTGCCTTTTCAGGGTCTAAAGCCCTTCTCCCATCTATGACCAGCTTCCCTGAATATATGTTTTCATCCCTAAATTCATCCCACTCAGTAAGTATCAAAACACAGTCACACCCCTTGATGGTGTCCTTCACGCTATCACCATACTCTATACCTTGAGAGAAGGCTTGCCGCATTTTTGGCATAGCCCTGGGGTCATACACTTTTACCTGAGCCCCTTGATGCAATAGCTGGTGTATTACTTCAACCGCGGGTGCATGCCTGATATCATCGGTATCCGGTTTAAAGGCCAAACCGAGGACTGCTATCTTTTTGTTCTTTAGCTTTCCCAGTCTTTTCCTGGCGATCTCTATCATTTTTAGAGGTTGAGCCTTGTTCACTTGAGAAGCGGCGCTTAGTAGGGCTGATTTCTCACCTATCTTCTCATATTTGCGGAGCAGCATTTCTAAATCTTTAGGCAAACAGGAGCCACCGAAGCCAACGCCTGCATTCAGAAACAGCCTTCCTATTCTGGGGTCATAGCCCATGCCTTCTGCCACTTTGTAAACATCTATCCCTAGTTTCTTACATAGATTCCCCACCTCGTTGATGAAGGAAATTTTCGTAGCCAAGAAGGCATTGCTGGCAAATTTTATCATCTCGGCAGTTCTTATTTCCGTCCTTAAGATAGGAGCGCGAAAGCCATTGTAAATTTCTTGCACAAAGTCCCCTGACCTTTGGTCATATTCCCCAACTATGATCCTGTCTGAGTTTAGGAAACAATGCAATGCCTTTCCTTCCTGAAGAAACTCTGGATTCACAGCTACGCCAAAGTCCTTGCCCACTCTTTTACCTGAATATTGCTCCAAGAGAGGTATAATAACCTCCTCCGTTGTCCCCGGAACTACGGAGCTTTTCGTTACCACCACACGGTATCCTTCTTTTCCCCTCAATGTCTCCCCAATTCTCCTGGCTGAATGCTCAACATGACTAAAGTCTGCATCCTCACCCGAGTTGGAAGAGGTATTGACACAGATAAAAGTTACCTTTGAGTTTAGAAGTTCATCATAATCTGAGGAGGCTTTTAAGTTAGCCCTTTGTCTCACATACATACGGAGTGCTTCATCCAGTTTATCCTCGTAAAATGGGGGCTCTGCTCGATTAATCTTATTAACCTTGTCTTGGTCAACGTCAACGCAGACCACATTATGCCCTTTGCTGGCAAACCCAACAGCAGTGATCAGACCGACATAGCCACTGCCAACAACTGAAATCTCCATGGTTACTCCATTAATGCGCCCTCATCTATTTATATTAACGCAGGAAAGGGGAAAAAGTTCCTTCTCTTCAGACCTGTCCATTATTCTCCATATCCTCTCAAATGCTTCC
>CAZNKW010000235.1:0-2052 GCA_964573655.1 uncultured Dehalococcoidia bacterium | reverse complement strand
CATAGATGCAGGAGACCGAAGCCACGATAACCACGTCTCTCCTCTCAAAGAGGGACCGCGTGGCAGCATGGCGCAGCTTGTCGATCTCTTCATTTATATCCGTTTCCTTCTCTATATAGGTATCGGTGCGGGGGATGTAGGCTTCGGGCTGGTAGTAGTCGTAGTAGCTGACAAAATACTCCACAGCGTTGTGAGGGAGGAACTCTTTGAACTCAGTGCACAACTGGGCAGCCAGGGTCTTGTTGTGGCAGATGACCAGGGTGGGCTTTTGCACCCGCTCAATGACATTAGCCATGGTGAAGGTCTTGCCGCTCCCGGTGACCCCCAGGAGCGTCTGCCGTCGGTAACCGTTGCTCAGCCCCTCCACCAGCTTGTCTACTGCCTGGGGCTGGTCACCGGTAGGTCTGAAGTCGGAGACGATTTCAAAGGAAGGCATAAGTTAACACACCTTTACGAACAGTGTACCTTAATTAGGGCTTTTTATTGCTGGGGAGGATACCCGGGTTTCTTCATATCCACTTCCTCAACCATGCCTATCTTCTCTACCGTAAGGGGCACATAATTGACCCTTTTGGAATCAATTAGTTCCCTTAGCTTCTGCTCATCGCCTGTCAGCCGGAATTTACCTGTTTTGACCTCTATGAAGTCCACAGTCTCATCGTATTTAATCCCGACAAAGTCAACCGGTTCCCCCAGATAGAAAAGTCTATCATAGTGGGTCAGCTCGAAGGTAGCCATCAGCTCATGCAGCCTTCCGCTCCTTTTGCTCAAACTCCCGGTTATGGAGTCCAGGACTTCTCTAGGTAATTTCCTGAGGATTTCGGAGATATCCTTTATGTCCTTGGCTGATATGACGGTAGTGGAGGCTAGAGAATCCAGCTTCAGACGAAGCTCTGTCACGTAGTCTTCCATCTGCGGCATTTCTATCTTTCTGGGTCTAAGAAGCAATACCAGGATGACTGCTAGCAAGACCAAGACTAGGGAAATGAGAAATATCTCCATCGCTCTGTCCTCCTTGAAACTCCTGACTTACTCTGTTCAGACTTGCTTCGGCGAGGCTGAAGCCTGGCGCTAGTTTATAATATAGACACCCTCACCTCAATGGGTTGACCGCCTCTATCTCCTCGAACCTGTTGAAGTCCTCTTCGTTGGCAGTGTAAATTGTCTTTACCCCGTTCTCCAGCATAGTGGCCACAATCTGGGCGTCGAAGAAACCCAACCCTCTGACTTGATAGCGCTTTGCCAACTCCAAGGTTAGCCTCAAGGTGCTTTCCTTGGGGTAGAGTTTGGGGATATCAGATTCCAGATATCCCTTCACAGCCTCGACAGCCTCTTCTGGTCTCAGGGGTTGCCCTATCTTTTTGGGGTTGGTGGCTGTAGCATAGAACTCAGCCAGTACCTGGGATGATAGGCAAGCTTGTATCTCTCTGCTGTTTACTCTCTTTATCACCCCTTTAGCATCAGCGTGATAAGGGCTATCCTTATTAGCAGCATAGACTAGTATGTTAGCATCAAGAAAGGCAACGTCATCCATCACAGATCCTCGTAGATCTCTCTCCTGGAGAGGGTGCCATGTATCACTCCCATGTGGTAGGTCTTTAATTTAATTGGCTTCTTTACCTTAGCCTTTGGCTTTACTGGGGGAGCCTGTCCCTTTTCCTTCAGCCATTCCTCCAGTTGCTCCTCGGGGAACCTCCACCTACCATCTACCTTGATGGCTGGTATCATCCCCCTCTCCGCCTTGCGGATAACCGTCTCTCTACGAAGCCTGAGGTAATCAGCCACCTCTTGGCTGGTAAGTAACCTTTGCATTTTCTACACCTCCTGGTTGCAAGGCATCTCAGATATGCGCTCCTTTTAATTTTAGAGCATAACCAATGATTTATCAATATTTTTAATGAGGATATTGATCTAAGAGGGCGACCCGGTCAAAGGGGATGCTTTGCCGGTACACCAGCACGGCGGGGGTAACGCTGGGGGGTGGGAGATACCTTTTCCACCATAACCAGGAAGCGTGGCTCCAGCAGTTCTAACTCTACTTTTTTGACCTCT
>CAZNKW010000234.1:0-2071 GCA_964573655.1 uncultured Dehalococcoidia bacterium | reverse complement strand
TTGTTTCAGCTCATGCCGGGCAAAAAAGCAGTAGGCTGACATTATTAGCAAAGTGAGGATTTAGACAATTCAAGGCTATGTGGCATTTCGGTAGTTACTTTTCGATTCGTGAACATTCTTGAGGCTCCGAACAATGAAACTGTAGCCAAGGTGGCGATCAAATTGGGTGCCAGAGGTACTCTACAAACTCTAACCATGGCTGCCCTAAGCCTAGACAGCTTTATCAAAGCCCTGAAAAGTGGGTAACTCCACTCGCAGTCCCACCAACCCTTCGTAGCCCTCACTACATAGGACTGGCTGAATCCTGCTATAATGTCGCTAGGATTTTCCTGCATCAGGACAGTCAGGCGGATTTGGACATGGCAAAGCGCAGTTTGATGTCGGCGGAGATGAGAAGTCTTACAGCGTTATCGGGAATAGGCTTCCTGTGTTTGACACTCTTGGGGTTGTTGGGACTAGCTGGCGTGCTGGTTGCTGACAAGTTTTCGGTACACAGCAAAGACAGTCTGGACATTGTAATGGCCCCAAACGATGTTTTGAGGGAAATTGCTCAGCCTGTTGATGAGGTAGGGATAGAGGAAAAGCAACTGGCGAGCTTGGTGATAAATACGATGAAGAAGGCGGATGGAACTGGCCTAGCAGCCCCTCAGGTTGGTGTATTGAAAAGAATCATAGTTGTTAAGATGCTGAGACACTTAGACAAAGAGGAAATTCTAGTTATGGTGAACCCCGAAATCATCGAGCGAGAAGGAAGTGCTTTGGGAAAAGAAGGATGTCTGAGCATTCCCGGACTTGAACATGCTGGCACAGAATGGGTGAAGCGAAGTGAACAGGTAACAGTAAAGTATAGGACCCTGGAAGGGGAAGAAGTAGTGATACAAGAAAGCGGTCTGAATGCTCGGGTTATTCAGCACGAAATCGACCATTTGGACGGGATTCTTATTGTTGATTGTGCTAGCGAATTCAATTTAACCAGCGAGATCCTAGTTGCCATGGTCATTTACGCAATCCCTCTCTTCATCATTCTCGCATTGTTACTTTTCGGCAAAAAGAGAAGCCGAGTGGTGAGAACTTGAGATGATAGAAGAATTTGGCCCCTTCTGTGAGGGAGTATGATTAACTCCACAATGGAAAAGCCACTACAAAGCAACGGAACTGGTTACAGCCTGACGAGGGATGTCTACCGTTACGGTGCAGAAGTCAATAGCCACGACTTGGTGAAGGTACTAGCTATATCCACCATGGTTATTGACCATATTGGTAGGTTCTTTTTGGACAACAATGTTTGGTTCAGGGTGGTGGGTCGCATGGCAGCACCATTATTCTTCTTCTTGGTGGGATACTCCGGGTCATATCGCTTCAAATCACACATACTACTGTATGGTTTTGCCCTTTCAATGATCAATTACTTGACCACTCCGAGTTTCACCATTTATCAACACATCCAGGGCATTGTACCCCTGAATATCTTGGTTAGTTTTACACTGATAAAGGCGCTACTAAGCAAGTTTACTCCTGCAAAACTGCCTACTGAATTCCTCATTGTTCTTCTATCCATTCTGATGTTTTTCAGTCTTCCTACCTACTTCCTTATAGAATATGGGACCCTTGGTTTGTGCTATGCGATAGGAGCACGATTACTAAATCAGGGTCACCGGTTCCGCTATGTCTGGATATGTGTTACTGTTGGTGTTCATTTTTGCTACGAGGCGGTCATGTTGCTCGTGCTCAATGCCGGAGTATCGACACGCCTCATTCCGCTTGCCGCTGGCTTGCTTGCTGTGGTATTCCTGGCGAATCTGGTTATTTTTCTGAATTACAACTTAAGGATATTCAAGATTAACCAAAGGTATCTAAGGACTCTGGCCCTTTATGTTTCGCGCTATTCCTTAGAAGTCTACTTTTTCCACCTTTCCGCCTTTATGATTATCTCTTACATCTGACGCTCGGCGCAGGGTGACGAGCTGTGCAAGCTTTATGCTTATTCTCTCCTCTCTCACATTCCATCTCTTCCTCAAGACCTGCTCTATACTTTAGCTCTATAAAGCCTGAGGCTATCCTCAAACTTTAT
>CAZNKW010000233.1:0-2072 GCA_964573655.1 uncultured Dehalococcoidia bacterium | reverse complement strand
GACTCGACCGAGACGTAGAGAGGTCACATGAGTGAGATTCCACCTATATGGATAGTGGAGCCATCGGCAAGGGAAAAGAGACGTCAGTTTTCAAGAATTCTGATAAGCAGGGGTAGTCCGCCCGACTTGGAGGCTATCAAACTACGCTTGAGGGAACTCCGCGAGCATTCTCTACATGAACATACATCACTCTTAGCGGAATTCAAGGATAATATAACCAGGTGTCCGGGCATACAATTCAAACCAGCAGGTGATGCTGAGGAGGCTGCGGACTATATCCAGGAAGTTGCCCAGAGGACGCAAAGCATAATAGTTAATAGGTCGAGCATCGTCACCAATGAGTTGAAGCCGAGGTTAGAAAGGCGTGGTTTCTGTGTTGCTGAGCCCTACTATGCTGAGTTCCACTTCTTTGAGAACAGGGTGAGAGACTATTGGGACCTTCCCTATCTGCTCCGAAAGGAGCTTGTAGGGAATTTCGAAATCTCTATCAGCGCAACAGAATTATGCCTGCCGCCACGTCGCGGGGAAGCGGTGAAGAATTGTGTTGCTGTGCTGGGCGTGAACGCTGCTTCGGCGAAAGATGGCTCCATATTCTTCCTACAGCACTTTTCCAACATATCAAAGAGCTTGGAGCAAGCCAGACAGGTGATACTTATCGTCGGACTCGACAAGCTGGTAAAGGATAAAGAGGATGCAGCTTTTCAGACAAAATGTATGGGAATATTCGGTATGGAAAGCATGCTCTTGAGCCTCAGGCCGAGGCAGACTGAGTTTGCTGATATAGATAGCTTGCCCGGTTTCCCGGAACTCGAAGGCAGGGCGGTGCACATCATCCTTCTGGATAATGGTAGAAGCAGAATCTTAAAGAGCAGCTTCAAAGAGCTACTTCTTTGTATGGGGTGCCGGGCATGTATTACGCAGTGCCCCATTAATCGTTCTATGAGCCAGAACGGCGCTATCTGGAGCCCCAGAGACTACCTGTTTATGTCCCTCTTGGAGGAGAGCCGGTCAATGGATGCCTGTCTTCACTGCGAAGCCTGCCGTGTTGAATGTCCTTTAGACATTGACCTCCCAAGGTTGATGTGGATGGCTGAGGTCGACAAGACTCTTCGAGCTGATCGTACTACTAAGTATGGGCGAACGCTGCGTGACCGCATGCTGGGGAACCCTGAATTGCTGGCCAGGGTGGGCAGTTTGGCTGCGCCTTTTTCCAACGCTGCCCTTAACATTGACCCCGGCAAAACGATAGTCAAAAAGGCTTTGGGCTTAGATAGGAATAGGCGGCTCCCCAGCTTTCACCGTGAGACCTTCAAGAGGTGGTTCGCCAGGGGGGACGGAAGGGTCAGGGAGGCAGTCCCTGGTAATAGAAGACTAGCTTATTACGTGGGGTGTTTCGCCAACTACTATCAGCCTGAGACGGGCAAGGCTTTGGTCCAGATTTTGAAGAGAAATGGATTTGAGGTCCTGGTTCCAGACCAGAAGTGCTGTGGTCTGCCCATGATAGCCAACAAGAATATGAGGGGTGCCCGTAGGAACGCAGAATATAATGTCGAATCCCTAGCTGCAGTGGTGGCAGAGGGGTACGACATCATTACCGCCTGCCCCAGTTGCAGCTTGATGATAAGGCGAGAATACCTGAATTTCTATGACAGCCCTAAGGCGAGGCTGGTTGCGGAGCATTTATATTATGTGGACGAGTACTTAATGGGGCTAAACAGGCGAGGGGATCTGGACACGGGTCTGGCGGAGATTCCTCAATCAGTATTCTATCATGTCCCCTGCCACTTGAAGGTTCAAGATACAACGGGGGATTCTCTTGAGTTGCTGCACCTAATACCGGGGTTGTCGGTAGAGAAGGTGGGCACTGTTTGCTGTGGGATGGCTGGATACCACGGCTATAAGAAGGTGCATTCAGGCCTATCTCTGGAGATCGGCGGCAAACTGTTTGAGGAAATTGGGCTGGCTCAGGCGGATAAAGTAGTGACAAGCTGCGGGGCATGTAAGCTGCAAATAGAGGCTGGTACTGGGGTCAAGGCGATACATCCTATCTTGTTATTGCAGGAAGCGTACGG
>CAZNKW010000232.1:0-2086 GCA_964573655.1 uncultured Dehalococcoidia bacterium | reverse complement strand
CGGCGTGCACACTGATATAGATGGCGCTACTCCAGTAGAAGGCATCTGGGCAGCTGGAGAAGCTGCCTGTGTATCTCTTCATGGTGCCAACCGTCTCGGCTCCAACTCAACTGCTGAATGTCTTGTCTGGGGCAGAATCACTGGAGGCAAGGCAGCAGAGTATGCCTCAAAACAGAGTTCCTTCCCCACACTGAATGAAGAAACAGTCTTGAAAGAAGAGGAGGCTCGAATCTTCCGCAGGTTCAAGCCTGAGGCCAAGGAAAGCGCTTATGCGCTGCGCCGGGAGTTGCAGAAGATCATGGACAGTGAGGTAGCTGTTTACCGCACTGGCTCAGGGCTAGAAGCGGCTCTCAAGAAAATAAAGGAACTGAAGCAGCGTGTGCCCGATGTCCGGGTGAAAGACCGGGGACGGGTATATAATACTGACCTGCTCAGTGCTCTTGAAATTGATAACCTGCTTGACCTGGCCGAGGTTGTTGTCGTTGGAGCTCTGGCCCGCACTGAGTCCCGCGGTGCTCATTCTCGACGTGACTTTCCCCAGCGTGATGATGTCCACTGGCTGAAGCACACTCTGGCGCACTACACACCGACAGGGCCGCGGATGGAGTACATCCCGGTGAAGATTACAGCATGGCAGCCGGTGGAAAGGAAATATTAGAGGAATTGGGGGTAGGTTGCCCGACGTCGGGCAACCTGCCTGTTAGGAGTTAGCTATGAAACAGATGCAGCCTCGGCAGAATTACCTCGGGGCTGGCGGCTGGGTATGGGCCGGTAAATACAAGTTGGAACGTTATCTTTACCTGCTTCATCGAGTAACTGGCTTAGGACTCTTGCTGTTCGGGGTGATGCATCTGATCATCACTACCTTCTACCGTTATCGAGGCGAAAGCGTCTGGGAATCGGCGATGTCCACTCTTAGCAATCCAGGATTCAGAATTGGCGAATATTTGGTTGTTGCTGCCTTTGTTTTCCATGCCTTGAATGGCTTGCGCCTCATCTTGCAGGAATTTGGCTTTACCCTGGGGCGGCCTACCCCCCCAGTCTATCCATATAAGGACGCACTGCGCAAAAAACGCCGCTGGGCAGTCGCCGTGATGGCAGTTGTCGGCATCCTTGCTGCGGTCTTCCTTTACGACTTCATCTCAGGAGGTTGGTAATGCGTACTACACGCTTTCACCTTCTACACATCCTTGCCGGCGTGCTGATAGCAGTCTTATTGGGCATACATATGGTGAGATTACATCTCGACACCATTCTGGAGTTCTTCGGAGTTGATTCTGAGGATCCGACCTCCTGGACATCTATGATAGATCGAGCCAGTCAGGGCATCTGGGCAGCTCTATACATAGCTCTTTTGGCCGTGGCCCTCTATCATGCTCTCTATGGGCTGCGAGGCATCATATTGGAGTTGACACCCTCAGCCAAAGCTGGACGTGTCGTTACCTGGTCTTTCATAATTATTGGCATTGTTGTCTTCGGTTGGGGTGCTTATGTACCACTACACCTGTTATCCAGTTAGGAGGCGTTATGACTGAAAGCAGCGCTAAGCAGATAGCCTTCAAAGTCCAGAGGTACGACCCGGAACAAGGTGGTGTCCCTCATTGGCAGCAATTCACAGTGCCCTCTAGCCGAGGCACAACTGTGCTCGAGGGACTTATATATATAAAAGAGAATCTGGATAGCACTCTTGCTTTTCGCACCTCGTGTCGCATGGGGATTTGTGGCTCCTGTGGCATGCTGATCAACAGCTACCCTCACCTTGCCTGCCATACCCAAATAGAGGAGTTTCATTCCAACACGCTAACCGTCAGGCCTTTACCCAACCTATCTATCATCAAAGACCTGGTAGTTGACCTAACTCCTATGTTCCATAACCACAAATCAATAAAGCCTTACATCCTCCGTCAGGATGCCCAGGAAATGAGAACTCCTACTGCTGAATTTGCCCAGATACCTCAGGAATTGAACGATTTCCTGCAGTTCGCCTACTGCATAAAGTGCGGCATATGCGTTTCTGCTTGCCCCACCTCAGCCAGCGATAGGCTTTTCCTTGGTCCTCAGGCCTTGGCTCAGTGTTACCGCTACT
>CAZNKW010000231.1:0-2146 GCA_964573655.1 uncultured Dehalococcoidia bacterium | reverse complement strand
AAGACTCTTTGAGGTGAAATGGGCAAAACTCATTCCTGCTGTGCCAGAGCCTTAGCTGTGCTCAGAGGTCGGGATTTTTACCTTCTGGTCTCACTGTTTGGGGTCTGCACCCTATTTTACTATTTCGGGGAATTGGTGGATTTCGCTGGCTGGGAAGCCTTGCGCCTGGATTTCTTCTACGGTGTGCACGACGTTCACCGCCTCTTTTTCCTCGCCCCGATAATCTACGCTGGCTATATCTATAGGGTCAGAGGGGCAGTGGCGGTTACCATTGCTGCCTTCATCGCCTTTTTACCCCGTGCTCTTTTCTTATCCCCCTTCCCCGACCCACTGCTGAGGCCAGTGATTTTCATCATAGCGGCGGGCATAATAGGTTCCCTTACTGGAGTGGTACGCAACGAGAGAGATAGGACCGGAGTAGCCATCTTGAGGCTGCAACAAGTAACCAGTAGGATGTTCAGAATACTGGAGAACATGGAAGAAGGAGTCCTCATTATTGGTCCTGACTATAGAATACGCTATATGAACCGAAGCATGGTAAAGGACTTTGGCGAGGGCCTGGGGTCCCATTGCTATGAATATCTGTGCAGCTTTGCCAGTCCGTGTGACCAAATCTGCAAGCTACCAGAGGTTATAGCTGGGGCAACTGAGAGGTGGGAATATAACCTCCCCGATGGCAGAACCTATGAGATGGTTGCCTCACCCTTTGTTGATTCCGATGGGGTAGTATGCCAACTTGCCACCTTTAGAGACATCACCAAACGCAAACAGATCGAACTAGAACTTATTGAACTTAATAAGCTGAAATCTGAATTTCTATCCAATGTTTCCCATGAGCTTCGCTCACCACTGACCTCCATAAAGGGAATAATCAGCAGCTTCTTGCAGAAAGATATAGAATGGGATGACAAGACCCGGGAGATACTTCTAGCCGGCGTAAGTGAGGAGACAGATAGATTAGCCAGTCTGGTTACCAATTTGCTTAACATGAGCAGGCTTGAGGCAGGTGTCTGGAAGCCAGAGAGGGAGCGCTGCAATATCTCTGACATTATTAATGAAACGCTGGAGCAGCAGAAGTGGACTCACCAAAAACACACCTTTGAGACTGACCTGAAGCCCGGGTTGCCAGAAATTTACGTTGACTACAACCAGATAAAGCAGGTGTTAATCAACCTGCTCGAAAATGCAGTGGCCTACTCTAAGGAGGGGACGCGGATAGTTATTGGAGCTAGGCCCATGGACAGTGAAGTGGAAGTAAGCGTGTCTGATCAGGGTGTGGGTATACCAGCGGAAGAACTGGGGAAGATATTTGACAAGTTCTACCGTGGTAGCCAAGCACGGCAAAGACCTGGCGGCACCGGGCTGGGCTTAGCCATTTGTCAGGCTATTATCCTGGCTCACGGCGGTCGGATGTGGGCCGAAAGTGAAGTCGGGCATGGTTCCACTTTTTATTTTACATTGCCTGCTGTCGAGTCAGGCAAATGAGTGGGATTTGAAGCTAGATGGCTAAAAAGGTCAAAGTCCTCGCTGTTGATGATGAGCCAAAGATACGCATGTTTATTCGGGCCAACTTGGAAGCGCGTGGCTACGAGGTATTCCTTGCTCAGGACGGGGTTGAGGCTGTGGAAATGGCGGGGCGTGTTAATCCAGATGTAATCGTGCTTGATGTTAATATGCCCCGCATGGATGGTATTGAAGCCTGCCGCCGAATAAGGGAATGGGCGGATATGCCCATTATAATCCTGAGCGTAAGAGGAGACGAGAAAGACAAAGTTAGAGCCTTAGATGAGGGCGCTGATGACTATGTTACCAAGCCTTTTGGCATAGAGGAGCTGTTAGCTAGAATTAGGGCCGCTTTGAGGCGTTCGACAGGTATAACCCCGGCTGCCCCGGTATTCACTGCTGGAGACTTGGAAGTTGACTTTTCCAGGCATGTGGTTAAGCGGCGAGGGCAAATGGTGAAGCTCACGAGGACGGAGTATGAGCTACTAGCGTATCTGGTTTCCCACCAGGGCAAAGTGCTTACCCACAAAGAATTACTGCGCAATGTCTGGGGCCCGGAGTATGGTGAGGAAAGTGAATACGTGCGCGTTTTCATTAGACAGCTCAGGAGCAAGATAGAAGATGACCCCTCAAATCCCAAATT
>CAZNKW010000230.1:0-2161 GCA_964573655.1 uncultured Dehalococcoidia bacterium | reverse complement strand
AATCCTATTTTGCCTTATAAACCGGCTTCCTCTTCTCAGCGAAAGCCCGTGGTCCTTCTTTGGAGTCCTCTGTCGAAGACAAGCGTTGGCCGATTTCTACCTCCAGGCGCAGTCCCTCAGCCAGGCTCAGCTCTATGCCGCGGTAGGCCAATTCCTTTGCCGCTCTAACAGCCAGAGGTCCATTTTCACAGATTCGGTTAGCTAATGCCTCGGCTTCAGGCATAAGCTCAGCAAAAGGGACTACCTTATTGACCAGTCCAATACGGCAGGCCTCCTCAGCGCTGATAAAATCGCCCGTAATGAGCAACTCTAAAGCCTTGCCAAAAGGCACTAAGCGAGGCAATTTCTGGGTGCCGCTGTTTGCGGCTATAACACCCTGCTTCACCTCGGCCAGACCCAGTCGAGCATTGTCCGCCGCAATCCTGATATCACAAGCCATGGCTAACTCTAGCCCGCCACCGATACAAAGACCATTGATAGCAGCTATAAAGGGTTTCCATACCTGCAGGGCGCGCATTGGGCTGACCTCGGGTACAGGGGAAGCAGGCCGTTTCTTCTCCGGCATCATCATCCATTCGGCCATCTCTTTCAAATCTTGCCCCGCAGAAAAAGCCTTGTCTCCAGCACCGGTCACAATCGCTACCCAGACCTCAGGGTCGTCCCTAACATCTACCCAGGCTTTTATTAACCCATTCCAGAGCTCAGAATTCATGGCGTTACGTACCTCAGGGCGATTTAGGGTGATGTAAGCAATTCTTCCTTTCTTCTGGTAAATAAGCGCTGGCATTGGTCCACCTCCTTTCAAATTGTGGGAGTGTTTAATTTTATCACGAAACCCCTTCGTTGACTACAATAGGATCAGAGATTGTTTAGCAATTTAAAATGTCATTGCGAGCGAAGCGAAGCAATCTCATCGTTCTGCCCTTCCTGCCGAGATTGCTTCGGCACTGCGTGCCTCGCAATGACACGATGGGAGGCGCTCGTCTACCGACCAAACTGAAACAGTAACTAGTCAACATTCCTAAGAGCAGGCTAGAGATTGTATATGCTATAATTTGTCCGTACCAAACACGCTTTGTTCCGGGAGCCACGGTGAAAGAAGGTTAGTAACTTTGCAGTATGCTGCCAGAGCCGAGATCCTAAGGCGGTCACTAATCTTCTCCAGCTTGAACGAGGATGAACTCGCTGAGATGTCCAAACTGGCTATGGAGCGTAGCTTCAAGGCAGGCGAGTTCGTATTCTGGGAAGGGGATGCTCCTGACTATTTCTACATTGTCGTTGGGGGAAGGGTAAAGGTTCTCAAATATTCTTCTTTAGGGAAGGAGTTTATCATCGCCTTCTTTGACCCTGGCGAGATGTTCGGCGAGGTGGCCGTTTTTGAAGGCAAGCCTTATCCTGCTTCGGCTCAAGCTGTAGCTGATATGAAGGTACTAGTGATCAAGAAAGAGGACTTTCTATTGTTTCTTTCCGCTCACCCCCAGGTAGCCCTAGGGATTATCAATGTCCTGGGGGGACGACTCAGGGATGCTCAGGGCCGCCTCAAGGATCTGGCAGGGGAGAGGGTGGAGCAGCGCCTTGCCAGGACGCTGCTTATGCTTTCTTCAAAGCTTGGCCCCACCCTCCCCTTCACCCGACAGGAAATCGCTGATATGACCGGGACCACTACCGAAACAGCTATCAGGCTAATGAGCCGTCTGAAGGACAGCAGGGTCATCCGCTCCAGCCGAGGCAAGATCACTATCCTCGATGAGACCAAGCTCCGGCTCTTAAGCGAAGGTACTCCACTCACCTAGACTCACGCAAAGGCTTTTCCCCTCCTGAAAAGTCTCCTTGCAAGAAGGCACTTCTCTACCTGGTTCGTCGATACGGCTCGAAGAGTCTTGTCGACCTAGAGCATTTGCTATAGGCACTGTTGGACCGGATGCTCCAACCTACCCGAAATGTGGGAGGAGCTACAGGTGACCGCCCGGCGCTAATCCAAAGATTGTGGTCTCTGATTTGTTCTACTTATATGATCCAAATCATGGTGAGGAGCGTGGGCATTGCTTATCATAAGGTAAAAGGCAGTTGAGGAAGAAACGACTGATGAGGATCGACGACTAAAGCCAGTGTCAGAGGAGGTATACCATGACAACCAAGGTGTTAAGAAAGATTGTAAGGA
>CAZNKW010000229.1:0-2187 GCA_964573655.1 uncultured Dehalococcoidia bacterium | reverse complement strand
CTCACCAAAGCTGGAGAGCGTCCCCTTCGAGGGGAGAAGGTAATTTTGTCAGAACTTAAGTCTCTTTTTGGCTGCCTCTAGAAGCTCATCTCTGAACTTGGGATGTGCGATCTCGATAAGGGCCAGGGCCCGCTCCCTTTCATCCAGTGGTGCAAGGTTGGCAACTCCCCACTCGGTAACCACATACTGCGTGTAATGCCTGGGCACGGTTACCCTGGCTCCCTGCGTCGTGTAGGGCACAATGCGTGATATCGTCCCGCCTTTGGCGGTGCTGGGCAGGACGTTGATTGCCCTTCCTCCTTCAGACCAGTAAGCGCCAATCACAAAGTCGAGCTGTCCGCCCGTGCCGGAGCGCATATCATCGCCATAGGACTCCGAGCAGATGGTCCCCACAAGGTCAACCTCGACAGAGCCGTTTATGGCCACCAAGTTCTTCTCCCTGACCAGCAGAGGAATCGAGTTGCAGTATGCAGCAGAATAGAACTCTACCAGAGGATTATTGCCCAGGAAGTCGTAAAGCTCCTGGTCGCCAAAGGCGAAAGCCATGACGATCTTCTTCGGATGGGCCTGTTTATATTTGCCAGTGACGATCCCCGCTTCCACAAGCTGGCGAGTGCCCATGGGAGCCATCTCTGTATGAATGCCCAGGTCTTTGAGGTCGCTATCGGCAATAAGCTTGGATATATGTCCAGGAACTGCGCCTATTCCTACCTGAAGGCAATCCCTGTCCCTGAGCAGGCTTACTACGTTTGCAGCAATCTTCCTGTCTACCTCTGTCGGCTCGGGCAGCGGAGGTGCAAACAGAGGTTCATCCGTTTCCACGAACTTATCGAAACGGCTGATGTGGTAGTGCGTATTGCCGTAAGTCCTGGGCATATTCGGGTTGACCTCGCCGATAACCCAGTCAGTCTGGTCAATGGCCTCTGGCGTGTAAAACAGATCAAGACCAAGTGATACGTACCCGTGGTCGTCCGGAGGGCTAACCTGGGTTATGATGCCCTGCCTGCGTGGCTCGATCGCTTGCCGCTTCTTTAGCACATGGCCTACGCTGGAGCTTTGGACTGGAATGTATGTTGAAGAGCCCTCCGCCTGCTGGTACATAGAAAGCTTAGAATAATAGCCACAGATCATCCTGAAGGTTTCTCTACACTCAGGACTGAAAATCTTGTAAGGATGGTATTGGAGCGCCGATACATACTGGACGTCACTCAGCTCGTCTTTCCGGTCTGCGATGGCGTCCATTATGGCTGTGGAAGGCTCACCGAGTCCCAGGGGGGTCATAAACCGGTCGCCTGATTTAACAAGCTTCGCCGCTTCCTCATAAGTGCATAGCTTCGATTTGTATTCCTCTCTCCAAGACATTTTTGAACTCCTTATTGCAAAGTAAAAATGCCAGGGGACATCCGGCATCAATATACTACCCAAATATTACCCAGGTCAAATGCCCGGCAGAGCTTGGCCTGACAGTCTATCGTATTTGCACCAAGGCCAAGGGTAACCCCTTGGCACCGGTCAACAGGAAAAATCAGTCCATTGGTATCTTTGGTCTACTTTAGTATATAAGGCTCTACAACATGGGAACAATGATAATTCTTTGCATTCCCCAGATTCAAAGTTATAATTAAGCCATCACCAGAGTCACCAGCAAAGGAAAGGAGGGGAAAGAGAAATGATTGAAGCGATGCTAAATGAAAGCCAAAAGAGGCTGCGTAACGAGGTGAGGGAGTTGGTGAAGGCCGTACCCCGGCAGCTAATTCTGGACATGGACGCTGACAAGATAAGGTATCCCCGGCAATTCTTGGAGGACGCCGCCAGGAGAAAGCTACTCGGCCTCCGTTTCTCGCCTGAATATGGCGGCCGGGGTTTGGGGTGGGAGGATGAGATAATTGAACTAGAGGAGGGCGGGGCACTGCCTCTGTCCCTCGGCTGCTTGTACGGGCTGGTGAGCATTTGCGGCGAGGCGTTCCAGGTGTTTGGAAGCGAAGAGCAGAAACGGAAATACCTCCAGCCCACCCTCCAGGCGAAGCTATGCTGCGCGGAGGCGCTGACCGAGCCTCGCGGCGGCTCTGACTTCTTCGGCGCTACTACCACCGCCATTAAGAAGGGCAACTATTACTTCCTCACGGGGCAGAAGCGCTTTATCGTGGGGGCTGAGGGAGCGGACTACTTCCTGGTCTATGCCAAGAC
>CAZNKW010000228.1:0-2209 GCA_964573655.1 uncultured Dehalococcoidia bacterium | reverse complement strand
CGTGAAGGACAGGATTGGTGTCTCTATGTTTGAGGCGGCTGAAGAGGCAGGATTGATTAAGGAAGATACGGTCATTGTCGAGCCTACCAGCGGGAATACCGGCATCGCCCTAGCCTTTGTCTGCGCCGCCAAAGGTTATAAACTTATCATTACTATGCCCGAGACCATGTCCATCGAACGGAGGCAACTTCTAGCTGCTTTTGGTGCAGAGCTAGTCTTAACCCCAGGAGCAGAGGGAATGCCGGGGGCAGTGAGGAAAGCCGAAGAATTGGTAGCTGAAAATACAAATTATTTTATGCCGCAGCAGTTCAAGAATCCAGCCAATCCTCAAATCCATCGGGAGACTACCGCAGAGGAGATCTGGGCGGATACTGATGGCAGGGTAGATATGGTTGTTGCTGGCGTAGGAACGGGAGGAACGATTACCGGCATAGCTGAGGCAATCAAGCCCAGGAAGCCCGATTTTAAAGCTATTGCTGTTGAGCCGACAGGCTCTCCAGTCCTTTCCGGTGGCGAGTGTGGTCGCCACAAGATTCAGGGTATCGGGGCTGGCTTTGTGCCTGAGGTGCTCCGAAGGGACCTGGTTGACGAGGTTATCCCAGTCACTGACGAGGATGCCAGAATAATGACCCGGAGATTGGCTAGAGAGGAAGGGATATTAGCTGGCATATCATCAGGGGCAGCTACTTGGGCGGCTTTAGAGGTGGCCAAAAGGCCAGAGAGTAAGGGCAAGCTTATTGTAGTGATTTTACCAGATACTGGCGAACGCTACTTAACTGCCGGTCTTTTCTAGAACAGACATCGAGAGCTAAGATAAGGGGGAATTTTTAAGAAATGGATGAGGTAACCATATCTAAAGCAATAACAGAGACTTTTCTGAAGGAGTTTCTAGAGGCCATGGAGGTGGACGTTGCTATAGCTGGGGCAGGACCATCAGGTCTGGTAGCTGCTTACTATCTAGCTGAAGGGGGGCACAAGACAGCAGTATTTGAGAGGCAGCTTCGCCTTGGCGGTGGCATGCCTGGTGGGGGGATGATGTTTAACCGCATTGTGCTTCAAGAGGAAGGGAAGAAGATATTGGACGAATTTGAGGTGAGAACGAAAAAGTATGAAAAGGGCTACTACATCGCTGACGCCCTGGAGACTATTTCCACCCTCTGCTCTAAGGCCATAAAAGCAGGGGCAAAGGTATTCAATTTAATCAGTGTTGAAGATGTGGTGATTCGGGAGGGGAACAGGATAAGTGGATTGGTACTAAATTGGAGTGCAGTCCCCTGGTCAAAACTTCATGTAGACCCCTTAGCTATAAGAGCGAAGCTGGTGATAGACGCCACTGGACATGACAGCGAAGTCTGCCATATTGTAGTGAGGAAGATAGGGGCAAACTTAAGGACAGCCACCGGAGGGGTAGTGGGGGAAAAGCCCATGTGGGCTGAGAAGGGTGAGAAGGAGATAGTGGAGAACACTAAAGAGGTTTACCCTGGTCTAATAGTGGCTGGTATGGCAGCTAGTGCTGTTTTTGGCTCCCCAAGGATGGGGGCTATCTTTGGAGGTATGCTCCTGTCAGGGAAGAGGGCAGCAGAATTGGCGCAAGGTATCTTAGCCAAAGGATAGAGAGAATGTTTAAACTGCTGAAAGAAGATATCAGCACAGTTTTCGCCAGAGACCCAGCAGCCAGAAGCCTGCTGGAGGTCATTTTGTTTTATCCTGGTTTGCATGCCCTCTGGCTTCACCGTCTGGCTCATTTTTTGTGGCGACACAAGCTTCATCTCCTTGGTCGTTTCATTTCCCATATTAATCGCTTCCTTACCGGGGTGGAAATTCACCCCGGTGCCAAGATTGGCCGGAGGTTCTTCATTGACCATGGGATGGGCGTAGTTATTGGGGAAACGGCAGAGATTGGGGATGACGTGCTCATGTATCAAGGGGTAGTTTTAGGCGGAACAAGTCTGGAAAAAAGAAAGCGCCACCCGACGATTGAGAAGAATGTGGTCATTGGTGCCGCAGCGATATTGCTTGGTCCTATCACCGTGGGGGAGGGAGCCAGGATCGGCGCTAATTCTGTAGTGGTCAAATCTGTGCCACCTGGGGCTACTGTTGTGGGGGTACCGGGGCGGGCAGTGGAAGAGGAAAGACCGCCGGCTGTTGACCTGGAACATGGTAAATTGCCTGACCCCATTGAGGAGGTAATTAAACAGGTCTTGGAAAG
>CAZNKW010000227.1:0-2229 GCA_964573655.1 uncultured Dehalococcoidia bacterium | reverse complement strand
GCTTGTCCCCTCCCGATCTGCGGGAGCCCACAAGGGGCTCCCCTACAGCGGTTTTTGGACAGCCTCACAGGCATTACTTATGATAAGATATATAGTCAAGGAGCATTAGCCCCGTCCGAAAGGCGGTGGACAGACCTAAAGGTCTGTCCCTACAGGGTATTCGCTAGTAAAATCACTCTGAGGTGGATAGAACTAAATGTCTGCCAAGCTCGAGTTCGGATGTTTACCCACCGTTATAGGAAGCATGCCCCATACCGATGCTCAGGAGGCCTGTCGGTTGCTTCTGCGCTATCTCCCGGCTATTCCAGCTTGGCCACAGCTACCCCAGCGCTCCTTTAAAGAAAATATGTATGTCCAGTTCAGTGAAGGCTTCCCAGGAATAGTAATAGAGGAGGAGCACATTTATGTTGACCGCTCCCAGGACCTGGACCCAGCCTTGGAGCGACTCTATACAGCCTATCTGGAGAGGGACACTACTCACTATGCCATCAGCCCTGACTACGCCGCCGGGCTCCATACTTTGCTTGCCTCGGAAGTCCAACCACCTCTGGCTATCAAGGGGCAGATAACCGGACCCATAAGCTGTGGGCTTTCTATTACTGACGGGTTACGCTATATAGTCTATGACGAGACCCTGGCAGAGGCTATGGCCAGACACCTGCGACTGAAAGCCTCCTGGCAGGAGAAAGCCTTGAGTCAAATCTCACCTACCACCATTATCTTCGTTGACGAACCCTATTTGACCTCCCTGGGCACCCCTTTTGTCTCCCTCCCCTCAGAGCGAGTGGTGGCTCTTTTGGAAGAGACGCTGGGAGGCCTCAGCGGGCTTAAGGGTTTGCATTGTTGTGGCAGCGCTGACTGGTCTTTGCTACTCAGTCTCCCCATCGATATTTTAAGCTTTGATGCCTATAACTACACCACTGCCCTTAGCCTCTACCCCGCCGAAGTAAAGTCTCTTCTGCAGCGAGGGGGCACTATTGCCTGGGGTGTTATTCCTAATACTGAGGAATCTCTAGCTAAGGAAACCGTAGCCAGCCTCAGCGACCGTTTGGAGGAGGCAATGGCACCCTTTACCAAGGAGGGTATTCGCTTCAGACAATTGGTGTCCCAAGGGTTGCTTACCCCCTCCTGCGGTTTGGCATCCCTCTCACTGGAGGCAGCCGAGCAGGCTCTGGAATTCTTGGTGCAACTCTCTACCAAGATAAGGAAACGATATATAATATAAATGTGGCTTAGCTGTCACCCTTCCCCTTCACTTCGTTCAGGGTCAGGGTCTCGAGAGCTCATCAAGAGCAATATGAAGATTCTTCCCCCGATAAATCGGGGTCAGAATGACAACAATGTAAGGGGGGATAACAGAAATGGATTGCCAGATTGAGGTCAACAAGGCGAAGTGTTCTTGCACCTATGAACCCTGTGAGAGAAAGGGGAAATGCTGTGATTGTATCTCTTACCACCGTGCTCTTGGCGAGCTACCGGGCTGCCTTTTCCCACCAAAATTCGAGAGGACTTACGACCGCTCCATAGCTAAATTCGTAGAGGTTTTCGCCAAAGGGGCAAGACGGCAGTAAACATGCGACTCACCCTGCTAACCCGTGAGGGAAGAGAAATAAAATATGCTCCTAAAAACGGGGGCTTTGAAGAATGGAAGGCTATCCCTTGCTTGTGTTGTGGTATTTGCTGCACTCGCTGGCAACCCCAGATAGATGGTGAAGAGGCAGGCACTATAGCCCAAGGTTTGGGAATTTCTCTGGAAGAGTTCTATCAATACTATGTGGAGGAAAATCCCCGAAGGTTAGGGATATGTCTTTTGCGCCGGGATGAAAAGGGCTGCATCTTCCTCCAATATGAAGGAGAGCAAGCTAGCTGTATTATCCATCCCTTTAAGCCAACTGCCTGCCGCCAGTGGATGCCCAGTTTATCTCGCACTGAATGTAGAGAGGGGCTAAAGAGACGAAAGTGCAGTGACCACCTGCTTCTGCCCGGCGAAATTTATGGCTCCGAAGAAGAGCTTAGCGCCTTTTGTCATTCCCTGGAGAACTTAGAGAAAATTAAGGGAACAGAAAGCAATGAATAAGCGCAAGAGGAAGAAGCTGAAGGAGCAGAGGAAAGCGCTAGCTAAGCCTCAGCACCTGCCCAAGAGAGAGGCGACCTCGTGAAGCAAGCCTATCTCCTCAGCGGTGCCCCCGGGGTAGGCAAGACGACTCTTATTAAGCAAGCCATCGCCAC
>CAZNKW010000226.1:0-2249 GCA_964573655.1 uncultured Dehalococcoidia bacterium | reverse complement strand
CAGGGCTTCGGCTCAGAGTGACAGAAAGCGAAGGGCTCACAATGACAGTTTGAGTCGGCAACAGTCTATCAAATCAAAAACCTGACGGCTTTAAAGTTACGCTCTACGTTTTCCTTGCCCTCGATGATACTGCCATACTCAGTGGAGTGACCGGGAAGCAGGTACTCTACCTCCAGCCTTGATAGCTTTTCGATGCTTTGTTTGAGAACCCAAATACTTCCACCAGGGAAATCTGTTCTCCCCACCGCCCCATAGAATACCACGTCACCTGTTATTAGCACCTTATTGCTTGGCCAGTAGAGGCTAATAGAGCCTGGAGAATGCCCTGGGGTATGCCAGATTTGCAGGTCAATCTTCTTCTCCTCCCTGCCCAGGCTCAAATCGCCTTCCACCAGATAAATAAAGGGCTCAAATTTGGCTACTTCCATTCCAAACATGCTGAATACCCTTTCCCCCACTGTTCGATAATACTCCTCCTCTTCCCTGGAGAGGGCCACAAGAGCCTGGCTAATCTTAGCCTGGCCAGCCTTTCTCTTTCCTCTCTTCTGGGCACTTTTTTGAACTATGACCTCTGTTGCCTGACAATGATCAGGGTGGGTATGAGTGTTAATTATTAAGCCAATGTCTTCCACTTTAAATCCATCTCCTTGCATAGCCATAAGGAGAGAGTCGAAGCAAGGTTCCTTTAGCTCGTTAACCACAAATCCCGGGTCAACGATAACATGAGGTCGCTCCCCCCGCAGGACAGTGGTAAAGAGATAGGTATTACAGTTGTTTCCTCTCCCCTGCCAGAGGTAACAATATAAGTTTTCGGCCAGTTTTAGTGAGCGGTGTGGCATGATGTTTTGAAGCCTCAGTTTCAATTATATCGTAAAGTGATGGTGAAAGCGAAAAGCTTGTCTCAGCCCACAAAAAGTCTGCCAATCTGATAAATAAGCGTGGCTACGCCCCAGCCTAAAGTCACCGCATAAACTATGGCGAGGACGGTCCATTTCCAGGAATTAGTTTCCCTCTTGATGATGGCGAGTGTGGCGACACAAGGAACATAAATCAAGCAGAACGCCATAAAGGCATAGGCGATAAGCGGTGTCCAGCCAAGCTGAGCCATTATGGTCGTTCCCAGCTGCTCCTTTTCTACACCAAAGAGAGTGCCGAAAGTGCCCACCACTGCCTCTTTAGCTAGAAAGCCGAAAATCAGGGCAGTAGCCGCTTGCCAGTTGCCAAAGCCGCAGGGCCTCAATAGGGGGGCAAAAAGGCTCCCCAGATGACCGACCCAGCTTGACTTGCTGCCATACTCCACCCCCCAGGGCATGCTGCCCAAGAACCAGATGAGCACCACCGCACTGAAGACGATGGTTCCTGCTCTGATGAGGAATCCTCTTCCCCGTTCCCAGGTATGAATTACTATCCCTTTGATAGTAGGCAAGCGATAAGGGGGAAGCTCCATCACAAAGTGGGCGCTTGGTCCAGCAAGAATTGACCTCCTTAATATCAGAGCCATGATAAAGGCGAGGATCATTCCCATAAGATAGAAGGAAAAGACCACTAGTCCTCGATGTGCTGGAAAGAAGGCAGCAGCCAGAAGGGTGTATATCGGTAAACGAGCCCCGCAGGACATCAAGGGGTTTATCAGGATAGTAGTCAATCTATCCTTGGGGTTCTCTATGGTTCTGGTAGCTATAATCGCCGGAACATTGCAGCCAAAGCCTAAGACCAGCGGGATAAAAGACCTGCCGTGAAGCCCAACCTTGTGCATCACCCGATCCACCACGAAAGCGGCCCGAGCCATATACCCGCTATCTTCCAGCACAGCTATGGCAATAAAGAGAAGGAAGATGGGAGGGATGAAGCTGAGCACCGTGCCTACCCCGGCGATGACGCCATCACCCAGAAGTGAGCCAAACCAACCTGGGGAAATACCTACTGCTCTCTCACCTAACCAGTTGAAGCCAGCATTGATCCAGTCCATTAGGGGGTCAGATAGAATGAAGGTGAACTGGAATACCCCATATAGTAGAGCCAGGAATATAGGGATGCCCGCTATCCTGTTGAGAAGCACCCGATCAATCTTGTCTGAGAGGGTGATCTCCTTTACAGCGGGCTTCTTGAGGGTTTCCTTTAAGAGGGCGCTGATGAAGCCATATCTTCCACCAGCGATTACTGTCTCTGCCTCCTCACCGTAAATGCTCCTCAGATGGAAGAGGCTTTTATCCTTAGCCTGGAGGGTTTCTTCCTTAGTCAAGCTTCAT
>CAZNKW010000225.1:0-2311 GCA_964573655.1 uncultured Dehalococcoidia bacterium | reverse complement strand
AGCAAGTAGGGACTCCGATAAATCGGGGTCCGCGCAATGACAAGGAAAAGTGGTAAGGTCAAGCTATTTTCATACCAAAAGGGCGTTAAGGTTTGCCGCCGCCCAGGCTGACCACGGAGATATAGCTGTTGGTGTAGATGCACAGGCTGGCAGCAATCTCCATGCTGGTGCGAGCTATCTCCGCTGCAGTGAGGTTAGAATGTTGAAGCAAAGCTTTAGCTGCTGCCTGAGCGTAGCCACCCCCCGAGCCTATGCTGACTACATCCTCATCAGGCTCCACCACGTCACCCTCGCCGGAGAGAACCAGCATTTCACTTCGGTCGGCTACAACGAGCCAAGCTTCCAGGCGCCGCAGCACCCGATCAGTGCGCCACTCTTTGGCTAACTCTATCGCTGCCCGCTTCAGTTGCCCCCCGTGCTTCTCCAGTTGATTCTCAAACCTCTCAAACAGAGTTAGGGCATCGGCCACTGCCCCCGCAAAGCCAGCAATCACCTGGTCATGATAAAGAGTGCGCACCTTCTTGGCACTGCGCTTCAGCACCATATCGCCCGTAGTGATTTGCCCATCACCAGCTATAGCTACCTGGTCACCTCGTCTTACTGCCAGAATGGTTGTCCCTTTCACAGTCTTTCCCATCAGCCACCCCCTTGTTAAAGATTATGTCAATATAAGTCAGCTACCAGCTAATAACTCCTGGAGTACCTTGACCGCCTGCTCCCGAGGCACATCATCTCGAATCACCGGTTGTCCAATTCCGCTGAGCAGCACCCACCTCACTGCCTTCCCCCTGACCTTTTTATCCAGCTCCATGGCTTTCAAAACTGAGGGCAAGTCTACCTCTGTACAGGAGGTCGGCAGGCCAAACCTCTCCAGAAGGGCCCTCTGTCGCTCCACCACCTCCTGAGGTAATAACCCCAGATTATGGCTCATCATGGCTGCCCCCATCATGCCAATAGCCACCGCTTCACCGTGAAGGAACCTCTCATAGCTGGTGGCTGCCTCCAAGCCATGAGCTATAGTATGCCCATAATTCAACAGGGTGCGTTTTCCCCTCTCCTTCTCATCCTCACTGACCACCCTGGCCTTAATAGCGGCGCTTCCTCTTATCGCTTTGATAGCTGTATCTGGCTCCAGCCTTGACAGCTCAGGGGCATTACCCTCCAGAAATTCAAAAAATTCGGCATCGAGAATCAAGCCATGTTTAATTACCTCCGACCACCCTGAGATTAGCTCACGGCGGGGCAAGGTAGTCAGCGCTTGAACATCAGCTATAACCAGGCAAGGTTGATAGAAGGCGCCGATGAGGTTCTTCGCTTTGGGATGATTGACCGCTGTCTTCCCACCAATAGCAGCATCAACCATGGCCACCAGGCTGGTAGGGACCTGCACCAAGGGTAAACCACGAAGGAAGGTGGCAGCTACAAAGCCGGCCAGGTCACCTATCATCCCTCCCCCTAAAGCCACAATAATATCGTCCCTCTCGGCTCGCTGCTCTACCAGCCAGTCATAGATTTTGATAGCAGTATCAAGCGTCTTAGTTATTTCCCCCGAGGGGACCACAAAGTGATGGACAGAAAAACCAATACTCTGAAGGCTTTTCATTACTCTAGTGCCATAGATGAAGAAGACCGTTTCATCACTAATAAGGTAGACAGTGCCAGACAGTCCCGCTTGATTAAATTTCTCCCCTAGATGATAGAGCAAGCCCCAGCCGACAAAGACCGGATAATGCTCCGTGGCAGTAACTACTTCGCAAGCGAGGTCACTCTGGTGGCGGGCGATATCCCCCAAGCAAGCACGGCTACAGTAATGCCAGCCCCTGATAACTTCCTGACAAACCTCTTCCACACTAAGCTCGTCGGTATGCACCGTCCAGTCAGCCATAGCATAATAGGGCTGACGATATTCCTTTAGCTGATTGATGCGCTCAGAGGGGTTGGGAACAGCCAGGAGGGGGCGGAGAGGGCCAGAGGCCTCCGTATCTTTCAGCAGGCGCTGGTAAATAGTCTCCGGGGTAGCTTCAAGGCAAACCACCACCCCTCTCCTTTTCATCAGCTCCCGATTTTGGGAATCGAGGATGGCTCCACCACCGGCAGCGATGACCGCCCTTTCCTTCCCACATGCCTTAGCCAATATCTGCCGCTCTAGCTGTCGGAAGTGCTCCTCACCCTCCTCAGCGAAAATCTGGGCAATGCTCTTGCCAGCCAGCCTGACTATTTCCTCATCGGTGTCCACCAGCTCCCAGCCAAGCCTTTTAGCTACCTCCCGCCCCACCCTTGACTTCCCGGTGGTGGAGAAGCCTATTAAGAT
>CAZNKW010000224.1:0-2322 GCA_964573655.1 uncultured Dehalococcoidia bacterium | reverse complement strand
GTTGAGGGGAATAGCTCGCTGGGGTTCCAAGGGGGCGCAGCATCCCCTTGGCCAAAGGCGGGTCAATACTTATCCTATTCTCTTCCGTTGAGTAAGAGGGCTTCTATAAGATACTCCCTCCCCTGGCGGGAGGGAGTTAGAGGGAGGGGGATACTTCACCCTTACGGCTTCTATAAGCTTCGTAGGGTGGGTGCAAGCCTCTTATTATCTCTCCATCTCTACCCATAGCCTCTGGCCGTCGGTGGTAAAGGTGATGGTGCCATCCTGTGAGGTAAGGTAGATTTTATCCTCGCCGAGCCTTTCGCCTAGCCGATCCATCGTCTCCTTGTCAGGATGCCCAAAGAGATTGTCCTCGCCCACAGAGATAACCGCTACCTGGGGGTCAACGGCTGCCAGAAACTGACCGGAAGTGGATGTAGCGCTCCCATGGTGAGCCACCTTGAGGACGGTGCTACTGAGCTTATATCCCCGATATAAAATCTCCCGCTCTGCCTCCTCGTAAATATCGCCAGTTAAGAGGAAGCTCACCTCTTCCCAGACCAGGCGCAACACTACCGAGTTATTATTGGTATCCGAGTCAGTGCCCTTCAGAAATTCCTCCTGGGGGTGGAGCACTTCTATCCTTATTCCATCGCCTAGCTCAATCTGCTGACCTGCCTTGGCTATGGTTCGCTCGATGTCTTTTTCGTCAATTAACCTGAGCCATTCTTCATAGGCAGGGGTATCATGCTCCAAGCCTGGCTCTAATACTTGCCCTACCTTATAGCTGTGCAACACCTCTACCAGTCCTACCAGATGGTCATCCTCAGCATGGGTAAGCACTACCAAATCGAGGCTTTTGTCCCAGAAAGGAAGCTTCTCTCCCAACCAAAGGCTTATTGCCTCAGGGTCTGGTCCACCATCAATAAGGATTTGCTGGTGAGATGGCGTCTGAATCAGGATGGCGTCCCCCTGACCGACATCAAGGAAGCTGACCTCAAGCTGCCTATCAGGAGTGGCTATTACTGCCAGCCATACCAGAGCAGCAGCAATGAGAAGGGGGATAAGGATAGCCCTTTTGGGGACTCGATAGGTAAACTGTAGCAGTTTGCCTAGTCTTTCTTGCACCCAGGCCATTGGCCTAGATATAACCATGCCCCAACGCTTTCTCGAAAGAATAGCTACAATTATCCCATAGTAAGCCCATACCATGATCCCGCTTATAGTTAGCTCATATTTAGCAAAGGGTAGAGCGCCAAAGCCTTCGACCACCTTTATTATATAGCTGAGGAAAAGCCAGTCTACCCACCCTATAACCTGAGATAGGGCAGGAGCGAAGAGACCAAGCAAAGCAATGAGGAGTGCCAGTATAATGGCCCCTGGCAGGGCTAACAGGGCAAGAAAGGTAGCTGGCAGAGCCACTAATGAGAGATAGCCAAAATAATAGGCAATCAGTGGAAGCGTAGCTATAGTGGCGGCTAAGGTAACAGCGAAGCTATCTATAATAGGGTTAGCCACTGAGGTAAGTGCTTCTTTTTCTCCTGCTATAGCCTTTCTTCCCCAACGCTGGAAGGCTGGGAAAAGCAATATCAGCCCGGCTATAGCGACAAAACTCAACTGGAAGGATACATCCCAGAGGACCAAAGGGCTAATGCCCACCATTATAGCTGCAGCGAGGGCAAGGGAGGTCAGAGCGCTTTGTGGTCTGCCTAGCCAGAGGGCAGCGAGGAAAAGGCTAAACATAATGGCTGATCGGACCACTGGCGGTTGCATTCCAGTGAGCAGGGCATAGACCCAGATTATGCCAAAAGCAAGCAAAATATAGGTGGGGCGTTTTCTGCCAAAGAGCCATGCCGTGCTACTGAGGACTATGCCACCCAGGATAGCCACATTCAGACCGGAGATAGCGATGAGATGGGTAGTCCCTGACCTACGGAAGTCATCTCTAAGGGAATCAGGGATATGGCTGCGGATGCCCAGGAGGAGGGCTTGGGCTAGAGAGCTCTGGGGCTCAGGCAAGGCGGAGTCTAAGGAATCAGCCAGGCGATTTCTCAGGTTGAAAAGCCATCCCCTTTGGACAAACTCTATTTGAGGATAGGACATGGTGGAAGAAAAGCCCTGTTTGGTGAGGTAAGCCCCATCTTCAATTTGGGAGAGGGAGTGGAGCTCTCCAGTAACTTGAAGCAAGTCTCCTTGACCATAGGAGGGGAAAACCGTGGTGTAGATTAGGACTTTGCCGGAGACCTTTTCCCAGCGACTATCTATCTTGATTTCTTGAGCTGAGAGGCGTAATCTGGAGGTGGTGCCCTCAAATTCAGGGTCTCTATCTACCTCACCCCTTAT
>CAZNKW010000223.1:0-2365 GCA_964573655.1 uncultured Dehalococcoidia bacterium | reverse complement strand
AGTAATGTCATTCTGAGGAGCCCGTTTGACGAATGCTGAGGTTGTTTTATCGGTTTTGGGCACTTATACTTGTAGCCAAGCCTGGTGTTTTGGTTTACAATATTATAGTAAAGGTTTTACCTGAAAGAAAATGCTAAAGAGTATTTCTCTTCTTCTCCTAATTCCCATGCTTTTAGCTGTTGTAACAACAGCGGGTGTGGGCGCTGTTGACCCCCAAGTTGCTGTGCTTGAGGTTGAGGGGACGGTCAATCCACCCCTCGCCGATTATATTGAGCGGGGTATCAGCCAGGCAGAGGAGGACGGCGCTGTAGCTTGTATTATCGAGTTGGACACTCCGGGTGGCTTGCTCTCCTCAACGGAGGATATTGTCAGCCGAATCTCTAAAGCCACGATTCCAATAGTGGTATACGTGCCGAGGGGGGGATGGGCTGCTTCAGCAGGGGCGTTTATTACCTTAGCTGCTGATGTGGCTGCTATGGGACCTGAGAGTGTCATTGGTGCCTCCACCCCAATAGCCGGTGGTGGGGGAGAGCTTTCTGAAGATGAGAGAAATAAGGCCATAAACCTGGCACGGCAATGGATGAAAAGCATGGCAGAAGAACATGGGCGAAATGAAGAAGCAGCTATGGCAGCGGTGACAGAGGCAGCCTCCTTTTCTCCAGGGGAGGCCCGAGGGATAGCCGACCTTTCTGCCCAAAATCAGGAAATACTGGGGGTAGAGCGCCTTGACACTCCTCTTATTGATGATGCCGGCGCTGCCAATGTTGAGGAGCTTATTGACCGGCTTGGTGAAGGTATAATCCTGGCCAATGGGGAACCGTTTAGTATACCACCGAATGTCAGTGCCAATTATATTAAGATGACTGCTATTGAGCGCTTCCTCCTGGCTATCAGCGACCCTAACATTGCCTATATCCTTCTTAGCATCGCTATGCTTGGTATTATAATAGAGCTGGCGCACCCTGGGCTTATCTTACCCGGGGTAACGGGGGGCGTCTGCCTCCTCCTTTCTATTTACTCCTTGGATATACTGGAGGCCAACTATACTGGGATATTACTGATGTTGTTGGCTTTTGGTCTTTTTATAGCTGAGGTATTTACAGCCACCTTTGGGCTGCTTTTCGCCGGGGGAGCAGTCTCCTTAATCCTGGGCTCACTAATCTTGTTCAGCGGGACTTCCCTGGAAATAGATCCAGGAGTTATTGCTACCGTAATCGTCTTCTTCGTGGCTATTTTTGCCTTCATCGTTGGTGCCATTATAAGAGCACATCGCCGCCGGATTACCACCGGTCGTGAGGGGCTGGTGGGGCAGACAGCGGTGGCGAAGACCGCACTTGACCCTAAAGGGACGGTTTTCATCGAGGGGGAGCGATGGAATGCTGTAGCGGATAGTGGTAGAATTGAGGCTGGAGAGGAGGTGATAGTGACTAAGGTCGAGGGATTGAAGCTAAGTGTAGCTAGAAAATCTAAGTAGGAGGTGAAAAGATGACAGCTGCGTGGATCGCTATTGCTGCTGTAGTCATATTGCTGCTCTTCATATTACCGGCAGCACTTAAGGTGGTGACTCAATATGAGAGAGGGGTTGTTCTCCGTTTGGGGCGATTCATTGGCATTAGACAGCCGGGGCTTCGCTTTATTATCCCCTTCATTGATCAGATGATGAAGGTAGATACCAGAGTGGTCACTATGGATGTACCGGCACAGGAGGTGATCACTCGGGATAACGTCACTGTCAAGGTGGACGCTGTGGTGTATTTAAGGGTGATAAACCCGGATGATGCTGTCCTTAAGGTGGAGAATTACCTTCGAGCCACTTCCCTTATCTCCCAGACTACCCTGCGCAGCGTATTGGGACAGTCCGAGCTTGATGAGTTGCTGGCCCACCGAGATAAGATCAATGCCACCCTGCAAAAGATCGTTGATGAACAGACTGACCCCTGGGGGGTAAAGGTAAGTGCAGTGGAGATCAAGGATGTGACGCTTCCTGAGAGCATGCAGCGGGCGATGGCAGCCCAGGCGGAGGCGGAGCGGGAGAGAAGGGCTAAGATTGTCCATGCCGATGGCGAGTTCCAGGCAGCAGAGAAGCTTGCTCAGGCTGGCAAAATTATCGCTGCTGAGCCGGCAACTTTGCAGCTACGCTACTTAGGGACGCTGCGTGACATAGCCACAGAGAGGAGCAATGTGGTGATTTTCCCCTTGCCCGTAGATATACTCACCGCCTTCATGGGCAAAGGTTCTTCAGGGAAGAGTGAGAAAACCTCTTGAGATACTACTGGTTAGAGTCTGTTTGACAGTCCTCCCTGTATTACTGACTCCTCTACCTTGTGTCATTCTGAGGGAGCGAAGCGACCGAGGAATCTCGCTC
>CAZNKW010000222.1:0-2376 GCA_964573655.1 uncultured Dehalococcoidia bacterium | reverse complement strand
AGGCAGTGGCATTTGCCTTTCAACGTGGGATAATCCATAATGAAATCTCAGAGGCGAAGCTTGTTACTAGACCTTCTCTATCAGGTATTGGCCTCCCCCTCCAAGGCATTTGGGGTGGTGAGCCAGAGGAGACCTTTAGGGTGGGCCATATTGACAGCCATCTTCAGTTCTGTGGTATCTGCTCTCATCCTTCTCCCTAACCCCCCTGAACTTGTCGAGGTAATATTTGACCTTGAGAAGGGAAGGCTTGGCCTTGTCCCCGTAATAACTATTTGGGTGATCATCTTTCTGGTAGCCTTACTCGTACAGGCGGGGTTTTTCCATATGGTAGCTCTATTGCTTCGAGGCAAAGGAGGTTATCTTGGCATGTTCTGCGGCGTCTGCTTTGCCTGCTTCCCGCTGGTGTTTTCCGCTCCCTTAGCCTTGATGCGTGCCCTTCTTGACTCTCGCAGCGGTAGCCTTCTTTACTACGTCCTTTCTTTGTTTTTCTTTCTTTGGATATTGGTATTATACGTCATTGCTATACGTCAGAATTACCACTTGTCCCCGGGAAGGGCAGCGACTGCCTGTTTTGCCCCTGCTTTTGTAGTGATTGTTATCCCACTACTCGTGTTATTCATCTCCATGGCGTTTTGATATTTCATAACTCATGTTGTTTGTACTCTGAGGCTAGCCTCATATAGGCTTTTACCCCCTCCTCTACCCTAGCCGCTTGTGAAGGGGTTACCTTCCCTTTCACCTTCGCTGGCACGCCAGCGACGAAGGACGCATCAGGTACCTTCATTCCCTGGCTAACCATAGAGTTAGCAGCAATGATACAAGAATCGCCAATTTCAGCACCATCTAAGAGGGTGGCCTTACTGCCAATGAGAACATTGTTCCCTATTCTGGAACAATGAATTACCGCACCATGCCCAATGTGCACATTGTCACCAATTACTAAGTGGCTGCCGGCATGAACTACACAGTTATCCTCAATTTGCGAGTTATGGCCTACCTTTATATTGGCGAAATCCCCTCGAATAACCGCACCAGGCCAGATACTGGAGTTCTCCCCTATCTCTACATCGCCGATAACATAGGCAGATTCACTGACAAAGGCTGTAGGGGCAATTTGGGGTGTCTTCTCATCAAAGGCCTTGATCATCTCTCCTTCTCTAGCTATATAGACTGCAAAGGTATCCCTCTATATATCTCTTGACCTCAGCCGCTGGCTGATAGATACCAAAGTGCCCCTCGCAGAGGATATCTGCCTCAAGGTCAATGAGCTTTTGCAACGAGATCTTAGCCTGTCCTGGGTCTGCTCCTTTAAGGAAATAGGGACCGTGGATATCCTGCCCGAAAAGAATCCGCTTCTCCATATCCACATACACGGCAACGCTCCCTGGTGTGTGACCAGGAATGTGAATAACCTTAAGTTCATAGTCTCCATATTGTAGGACTTCTTCTGGGCTGCTTAATTTTATGTCAACTTTGCAGGGTTTATAAGGCACGCTATAAAACTCAGCCCCTATGCCTATTCCTGTTTCAATTGCCCTCGCCTCTAGTTCATGGGCAATAATCTGAGTTCCAAATCTCTTTTGGAATTGATAAAGGGCTCCAATGTGGTCAATATGAGCATGGGTGGCAATTACTACCTTAAGCTTCTCTGGCTTAAACCCTAAGCTTTGTATGTTATCCACCAGCAGGTCAAAGCTCTCTCCTGCTCCTGAGTCAATGAGAACAAGCTCACTAACAAGATAAACACAGCAGTCATAAGGATGGGTCAACTCCGGTCCCCCGATGGCATAAATCTCCTTCCATACTCTAAAAGGCTTCGTCATCAATTCTTTACCTCCTATTCAGCGAGGCGTTGGCTTATTTTGATTTTAGCTTCAATTTTAGGCATTTGGGAAGTTTCACCCCCAAAATTGAATACTCTCAGATCCATAAGGGTGTTTAGTTGCCATTGCCACCCCCCGATAAATCGGGGGAGAGGCAATCTCTGAAAGCAATAGTGAGATTGTTTCGCGGAGCCTGTCCTGAGCGCCATGAGACTCTTCGCTGCCCCTTCACTTCGCTCAAGGTTTCGGCTCGGCGTGGCCGAAAGCAAAAGGCTCACCATGACAGGTTGAGTTGCTAAACAACCTCGATCCATGGAGATTGACGGTTTGCTATTTATATGCTATAAGTGTGCAGAAGTCAAAAATCAGATGGTTTTGCCATCCAAAGAGTACTTCGCTACTGAAAGGCGAATATAATCTTGATATAATTGGGACTTGTCCGGAAGCTCGAACTTCCTGAACTTCAATCTATAATCGAAGGCGCTTGGGGGTAGATAGGGAAGCATTTGAGAGGATATGGAGAATAATGGACAGGTCTGAAGAGAAGGAACTT
>CAZNKW010000221.1:0-2381 GCA_964573655.1 uncultured Dehalococcoidia bacterium | reverse complement strand
GTTGGTTCGGGAAGCTATGGAAAGGACGCATCGCTGGGCAGAGAGATGCCAGCGATGCCACCGGCGTGAAGGGCAAGCTCTCTATGGGATTGTTCAAGGGGGCGTCTTCCCTGAATTACGCCGGGAATCAGCCAGCGTTCTTAGCTCGCTAGGATTCCCTGGCTATGCTATCGGGGGCTTAAGTTTAGGGGAGCCAAAGGAACTGACCTGGGCTATGCTGGAGGAGACGGTAGCTTGCCTTCCCCAGGATAAGCCCCGCTACCTCATGGGGGTAGGCTCGCCTGAAGACCTCTTTGAGGGCGTGGCTAGAGGGGTAGACCTCTTTGATAGTGCCCTTCCCACCCGCACCGCCCGCAATGGTTCCTTATTTACCCCACTGGGCAGACAGGATATACAGAATGCTCGCTATAAGGACTGGGACGAGCCGATTGACCCTGGGTGCGATTGCTATACCTGCCACACCTTCTCCGTGGCTTATCTGCATCACCTGTTCAAGAGCAAAGACCTTCTGGCCTACAGGCTGGCTACTATTCATAACCTGCGCTTTATTCTTAAGTTGATGGAGCAAATGAGGCAGGCTATCCTGGAGGGCAGTTTTATCACCCTGAAGGAGTCTTTTCTGGCTGATTATCAGACAACCGACGAAGAGACGAGGTTAGCCCAGAAACAGAGGTGGTTAGAGAGGTTTGGTTAGCTCCCGGACGAAGGCAGCGGCACCGAGCACGGCAGCATTGTCACCTAGCTGGCTGGGAACAATGCGCACCCTCTGAGCTGGCAACTGGAAGGCTCTCTCTGCCACCACTTTTCTGGCTGGCTCAAGGAGCATATCGCCCATCTGCGCCATCCCCCCGCCAACAATAATCATCTCAGGATTAAAGATATTGACCAGGTTCACCAACCCTATGCCTAAGTAGGTGGCTGCTTGGGAGATAATGGCTGAAGCTGTAGCATCCCCCTTTTGAGCCGCTGCTGCCACTGTTTGGGCGGTGATATTCTGAGGCTCCCCCTCGGCCAGTTCAGTGAGTATAGTCTTCGCTCCTCGGGCAATAAGTCTCTGGGCCTCTCTAGCTACCGCCTTGCCCGAAGCTAGCATCTCCAGGCAGCCGATATTGCCACAATTGCAGCGGGGGCCATTGATATCAATGGTCATATGCCCTATTTCTGCGGCACTTCCTGAGACACCAAGATATAATCTGCCGTTGATGATAATCCCTCCCCCAATGCCAGTACTCACTGTAATATAGACCAGGTTATTCACACCCTTCCCGACGCCGAAGCAATGCTCACCCAGGGCAGCAGCGCTGGCATCATTGATAAGGAAAGCCTTTAGCCCGGTGGCTTCTGCCACTATCTCTTTTAAGGGGACATCGAGCCAGCCGAGGAGGTTGGGGGAGGCGGTGACTATCCCTTTTTCTGAGTCTATGGCGCCAGCGGCAGCAATGACTATATTAGAGAAAGAGGAGCGTGGTAGTTTTGCCCTGCTGATGACGCTGTCAATGGCAGCCAGCATGCGCCCGATGACGGCCTCCGTCCCCTCTTCAGCCAAAGTAGGGATATACTCTCGAGCCAGGATTTCGCCTTTAGGGGAGACGAGGGCAGTGACGATCTTGGTACCGCCTAGGTCGATTGCCAGGAGAGGGCTTTCCGTGGTCAATTCTGCCATTGGCTCATTATAGTAAAGCTTGTCGAAGCTGGCAAATGCGTAGTGTTGAGGGCGTTTATTAATAACCTGTAGGGACAGACCTTTAGGTCTGTCCACACTTAGACTAGGTGGCTGAACTCTTCGAGGGAAAGATTGGCATCCTTGATTATTTTGGCTAAAGTGGTCTTCTTGATAGGGTTATGAGCTGAAACCGTTAGCTTTATAACCCTTTCCTTTGTTCGTTTTTGGAGCCGAATGTGGCTGCCTCTCTGTCTAACCACTACAAAACCAGCACGCTGAAGGGCGTTAATCACCTTATGCTAAGAGAGGCTTGGTATTTCTGTCACACTACGACTTCCTTGATTCTCTTGCTCTCACTAATAAATAATTCATCCTCAACAGGTTCAAGGTATAGCTCAATAGCTTCTCTGATATTCGCCAGTGCTTCCTCTTCTGTTTCCCCCTCGCTAATACAACCGGGTAGAGAAGGAACATATACTGTGTATCCTCCCTCTTCTGAGGCTTCCAAGATTACTCTTATTTTCATTAGTCACCTCATAGCACAATGATTTGTGTTCTCAGGTTATTATTGCCTATTTACCTAGCTATATGCAAGAGGCTGATTTAGAAATGTAGTTGCCCAATTCATTGGGCGATCGAGCCTGATAAATCAGGCAACTACGAGTAGGGGTGGGCGTCTCTGCCCACCCTGCTGTAGAGGGACGACACGGAGTTTGTC
>CAZNKW010000220.1:0-2416 GCA_964573655.1 uncultured Dehalococcoidia bacterium | reverse complement strand
AAGCGAAGCGACCGAAGAATCTCGCTCAGGGTAAACTCAGCGAAGAATCTGAGACCCTTCCCCCGATAAATCGGGGGCAGGGTGACAGTTAAACAGTCTCCTACCACCCCTCTTGCCAATTACGCCCAATAGGAAGTATAATGGATTCTCTATGGTAAAAGGTTATATTCTTATCAAGTTGCTCCCTGGATTCGAGTCTAGTGCTATGTCTCAGATCCGTGCCACCTCTGGTGTTTTGGAGGTCAATTCCCTGTTCGGGCATTGGGATGCCATAGCTATTGCCCAAGCCAAATCCCTCTACGAGTTATCACGGCTGGTTCTCAACCAGATTCGCGGCATACAAGGTGTGCAGGATACTGAGACACTATTGCACGGCGAGATCTAGTTTTATAAGGCTGCTGAGGAACTTCCTTTTTCAGTAGCCAGCCCACCCCCATGGGGTGAGGCAGGTTTGCTGAAAAAGGTAGAGGGGCCTTTTCCATAACTTTGATTAGCTTCATGATTAAATTTTCATGGAGCAGATATGCCAGCCAACTTACCTCCCCAGTATTTCGAAGCTGAGAAGCGCTACAGGCAAGCCAGGACTCCTCAAGAAAAAGTGGAGGCTCTGGAAGACATGCTCTCCATCATGCCCAAGCATAAAGGCACGGATAGGCTCCGTGCTGAGTTAAGGACAAAAATTGCCAAGTTCTACGATGAGGCTCAGAAGAGACCATTAATTGGCAGGAAAGGAAGCCTTCTCTATTACATTAAGAAGGAGGGGGCGGGGCAGGCTGTATTGGTCGGTCTACCCAATGTGGGTAAGTCCCAACTGGTCTCGGCTGTTACTGAAGCCTCCCCGGAAGTAGCCAATTATCCCTTCACCACCCAAGTCCCTATTCCTGGGATGATGAGGTTTGAGAATATTCAAATACAACTAGTGGACCTCCCGGCAATAACGGCTCCCCTAGTTGACTCCTGGCTTCCCAATGTTTTCAAGAATGCTGATCTTTTGCTAATTGTGGTGGATTTGAGCCAGGACCCAATAACCCAGATGGAAGCCATTATCGAGCGGCTGAAGAAGTTCAGGATAAATCTTTTTGACCAGGCTGAGGTCGAACCCAGAACAGTTCAAAAAAGAGCCCTAATCATCGGCAATAAGAGGGATTTGGAGGGTGCTGAGGAGAGATACCGCAGATTGAGTTCACGCTATGGAGAAAAACTCTCTCTGGTTTGTCTCTCTGCCAAAGAAGGAGATGGCTTGGAGAAGCTGGGGGAGAGTATCTACAGAGCTTTAGACGTTATTCGAGTGTACACCAAAGCACCAGGTCAGCCGCCAGACCTGAACGAGCCGGTGGTAGTGAAGAAGGGGAGCACGGTGGAGGAGGTAGCTGAATCTATCCATAAGGACTTCCGCAGCAAGCTAAAATATGCTCTAGTCTGGGGCTCAGGGAAATTCGATGGTCAGCAGGTCAAAAGGCAGCATGTCCTCCAGGAGGGGGACATAGTAGAGCTGCACATTTGACTCTTATCTACAAAGTGCTTTAGGGCTGAATCAGGGTCTCTGTGGCTTCGGGCTAAGTTGGTAGCCCAAAGGCCGACCTCACCCTCGCCCAATCCTCTTTTGATGGCAGTACGTAATTCCTGGTTCTGCTAGGCACTGGCAACCCTGACCCTCTCTTGATGTCAACCGCCATCTCAGCAGTCTTCATAGCTACCATAACAGGGTCCAGGACAGGTATGACTTGCCTGCCAACAGTGATCTTATTTAAGCCAGCCATGCTGCAAAGTAGACCTGTACCGGCACAACCAATCACTATCACATCAGCACCATCGGCCACACATTCCTCTGCCACTTCCGCAACCGCATCCGCCGCTAGCTTCGGATTTCCCAGCCACTGCGGCCAGACTTCTACAAAGGGATCTTTATCAAATCTTATCCCATTAGGTATTAGCCGCTCCTCCAGGCCATGCAGCCTGACCTGCTCCTCAAGCTGGGCGAGTTGCCCTGGCATGTTGGTGCCTATTATGGCAAACCTACGGCCTAACTGACAGGCAAAGTGCATACTTGACTCGGCCGGTCCGAAAATCGGCATGCCCACTATAGACCTCGCTTCCTTGACCCCTGGGTCGCCGAAACAGTGTACACTGGCAGCATCAAAGCCCTCCCTATCGGCCTCGATGAATGCCTCGATGATCTCCTTCTTGTCCAAGAGAGCGAAATAGGGATTATCGAAATCAAGGGGATTATCTCCCTTGAGTCCATGCTTTATCGGCTTCAGCACCACTTCAGTGTCCGGTCGCAGCACCTTTTTGAAACTCTGCTGTACCGCACCAAACCAGGCATCATGGAATTCTTGCGGCAGCTCCGTTATATGAACTAGACAGAGTCTCATTTCGCCCCCTTTTTTCTTTTGAGGGACATATAGCATACCCC
>CAZNKW010000219.1:0-2433 GCA_964573655.1 uncultured Dehalococcoidia bacterium | reverse complement strand
GGCTCAAAATGGAAGGCTCAAATCACCTACATTTTGCAATCTGAACCGCTGGGACTAGCCCACGCCGTCAAGACAGGACAGGAGTTCCTTGGTGATTCCCCTTTTCTAATGTTCCTCGGGGATAACCTTATCCAGGGAGGCATTGTCCAATTTGTAAAACAGTTCCGGCAGAACTCACCAGATGCCCTAATCCTGCTGAAGGAGGTCAAGGAGACTCATCTCTTCGGCATTGCTGAACTGGATAAACGAGGACAGGTGATACATATCGAGGAAAAGCCAAAGCATCCCCGAAGTAACCTGGCAGTGGTAGGAATATATATCTTCTCCCCAGCCGTTCATGAAGCCGTGGCTCAAATCAAGCCCTCCTGGCGAGGAGAACTGGAGATCACCGATACCATCCAGAGGCTTATTGACCGCGGTAGGAGAGTAGAGAGCCACATCCTTGAAGGCTGGTGGCTTGATACCGGGAAAAAGGACGACCTGCTGGAAGCAAATCGAGTTGTCCTTGACGAGTTCCTCAAGCGAGACATAAAGGGGAAGGTTGATGCTGAGAGCCGAATAGTGGGCAGAGTAGAGATCAAAGAGGGGGTAGAAGTAGAAAACAGCACTGTCCGAGGCCCTGTATCTATTGCTGAGGGGTGCCAGATACGGAATTCCTTTATAGGCCCCTTTACCAGCATAGGAGCGGGGACAATAATAGAAGACTCAACGGTAGAACACTCGGTCATCTTGGAGCAAGGCCGTATCTATAGAATTGAGCGCCTGGAGGATAGTCTCATTGGCAAAAGGTCTGAGCTGAGAAAGGCAAATGAAATCTGCAAGGCGATAAGGTTATTTGTCGGAGATGATGCCAAACTTGAACTATAGCTGCTTCCTTAAACCTTAAGCTGAAAATCTACAAGAAGGGGAGAGAGATGATAAGAGAATATCCTCTGGAAGGTGTTAAAGTATATGAACTTAACGTCCTGCCCGATGAGCGGGGATTCTTTGCTGAAGCCTTAAGGCAGGACTGGCAGGATTTTATAGACGAAGGGATAGCACAGGTCAATCTAAGCCACAGCTACCCCAACATGGTCAGGGCATGGCACAGGCATTTGAGAGGGCAGGTTGATTATTTCCTGGTGGTGAAAGGGGCAATGAAGATCTGTGCCTATGATGAAGAGACCAGGAGGCTGGTCGAGGTCATCGCCAGCGCTGAAAAACCCAGTCTGGTCCGGATACCCGGACACTACTTTCATGGAACTAAAACTATCTCCAGCGAGCCTTCCATAACGGTCTACTTTGTGACCAGGCTCTATGATCACCAGAATCCTGATGAAGAGCGAAGACCCTGGGACGACCCGAAGATTATTCCTTCCGAGATAAACGGCAACAAAAAGGACCCCAGAGTAAATCAACCCTGGGACTGGTTTTATCCGCCCCATAAATAAAAGGGGAGATGGCAATGCTGAGGTTACTTATAACTGGCGGGGCAGGTTTTATCGGCAGCAATTTCGTCCGTTATATTCTCCAGAAACACCCCGACTGGCAGGTAGTGAACCTGGACAGGCTGACCTATGCCGGAAACCTGGAAAACTTGAAGGATGTCAAAAATGATAGTAGATACCGCTTCATCCTGGGGGATATAGCTGATAGAGAGCCAATGGATAAACTCTTTGGTCAAGGCTTTGATGTGGTAGTTAACTTCGCCGCCGAATCCCATGTTGACCGAAGCATCTTGGATGCATCTCCCTTCATAAGGACGAATGTTCAAGGGCCCCAGGTGCTCCTTGAAGGAGCAAGGCAGCATCGGGTAAAGCTTTTCCTTCAGGTCTCTACCGACGAGGTTTATGGCTCCCTGGGGGCAGAGGGCAAATTTAATGAGGAATCACCCCTTCTTCCCAGTAGCCCTTACTCCGCTAGCAAAGCTGCGGCTGACCTTCTCTGCCGGGCTTATCAGCGAACCTACGGCTTGCCAGTTATCATCACCCGCTGCTCCAATAACTATGGCCCCTACCAGTTTCCCGAAAAGCTCATCCCTTTAACCATAACCAATGCCTTAGAGGGGAAGCCAATTCCTGTCTACGGAGACGGACTGAATGTGCGTGACTGGATCCATGTGGAAGACCACTGTCGCGCTCTTGACCTTGTCATCCAAAGGGGAAAGCAGGGCGAGATATATAACATCGGAGCAGACAACGAGAGGACGAACCTGGAAATGGTGCGCCGCATCCTGGACATAGTGGAAAAGCCTCCTTCCCTTATTACCTTTGTGTCCGACCGCCCCGGACATGACCGAAGATATGCCCTGGACACTACAAAAATACGCCGAGAGCTTGGCTGGAAGCCAAGACATTCCTTTGAGGAGGCGCTCCAGAGGACTGTAGAGTGGTATATAAAAAATGAACCCTGGTGGCGCAGGGTCAAAAGCGGGGAATATCTGGAGTATTACAA
>CAZNKW010000218.1:0-2440 GCA_964573655.1 uncultured Dehalococcoidia bacterium | reverse complement strand
TACTGTTGACCAGGGCCTCGATCTCCCCATCAATCACATCAGCTACCTTGTCACCATAATCCTTCTGCTCATCGACCATCCGTCCCAAGAAGACTAGTTCTTCCCGTCGACCGAAGGTACGCGGGGGCAATTTGTCACTCATGCCATACTCCTTGACCATCTTCCGCGCAATGGTGGTGACCTGCTCTAAGTCGTTTTGAGCTCCTGTGCTTACCTCGCCGAAAATGATCTCTTCTGCTACCCGCCCTCCCAGGGAAGTAGCCAGTATATCCTTGAGCTGGCTCGGAGTGTAAAGGTGGCGGTCCTCAGTAGGCAGTTGTTTTGTGTAGCCCCCTGCTATCCCACGGGCAATGATGGAGATCTTATGCACCGGGTCAGCATAAGGGAGTTTCTTGGCTACCAGGGCATGCCCTGACTCATGGTAGGCAATTATCTCCTTCTCCTTCTGACTTATCACCCTGCTCTTCCTTTCCGGACCAAGCATTACCCGGTCAATGGCTTCTTCAAATTCAGCCAAACCAATAACCTTCTTTTCGCGCCTGGCAGCTAAAATAGCGGCTTCATTAACCAGATTAGCTAAGTCAGCGCCACTAAAGCCCGGCGTTTCTTTGGCAATGGTTTCCAGGCTAACAGAATCCTCCACTGGCTTACCTTTGGCGTGGACTTGGAGTATTGCCTTTCTGCCGTTGATATCGGGGCGGTCTATCACTACCTGCCGATCGAAGCGACCAGGGCGGAGCAAGGCCGGGTCTAATATATCGGGGCGGTTGGTAGCCGAGAGGACAATGACATTAGTCGAGGTATCAAAGCCATCCATCTCCGCCAGGATTTGATTCAGGGTTTGCTCCCTTTCATCGTGTCCTCCCCCCAGCCCTGCCCCGCGGTGACGACCGACAGCATCGATTTCATCAACAAAGATAATGCAGGGGGCATTTCGTTTAGCTTGATCGAAAAGGTCTCTCACCCTAGAGGCACCAACACCGACAAACATCTCCACAAATTCACTGCCGCTAATAGAGTAAAAGGGGACCCCAGCCTCTCCGGCGATAGCTCGAGCCAGCAGAGTCTTCCCCGTGCCCGGCGGACCTACCAGCAGCACTCCTTTAGGGATACGCGCTCCTAAGGAGAGGAACTTCTGCGGGGACTTCAGGAATTCTACTATCTCCTGAAGCTCTTGCTTGGCTTCCTCTACTCCAGCCACGTCAGCGAAGGTGATTGTAGGTTTAGTCCCGCTGAATAGCCGGGCTCGGCTGCGGCTAAAATTAAAAGCCTGGTTACTTGCCCCTCGAGCACCTCGCAGCAGATACCAGAATAACCCGACCAAGAGGAATACCGGCAAAAGGGTCATCAGTAGCCCGCTCCAGTTGAAACCACCCTCCGCCGGGCCTGTGTTGTAGCTGTTTATTAACCCAGCCTCCTTCCATCCCTGCAAGCTTGTGAGGATATCGTGTTCAGCGGGTATAGTACATTCAAACTTTTCATCCGCTTTAGTAAAAAATGTTACTTTATCCCCCTTCACATCCACAGAATCAACCTCGCCGGCTTCTACCATGGCAATGAACTCGTAGGTATCCTTGCTCTCCGTCTTCTCGCCTCTCGGTAAGAAAGCGAACACTAGCAACACAATGGCTACTAATATAAGCAAATAAAGAAGAGTATGCTGCCTTCCTATTTTCATCCTTTACTCCAATTACTTGCCATAAATTATTATATCAGAAAAGGGTGAAAAATTAAATGAGCCGAGAGACCAAGATGTTTAGTTGTCATGCGACCCCGATTTATCGGGGGAAGAAATGAGCGAGTGGCAGAACACCCGCTCTATGAAAAGGGCAGCAATCGCTGATTCTGAATCCTCCATAATCCGTAGATTAGCACAGGGCGGTCACCTGTAGCTCCTCCCACATTTCGGGTAGGTTGGAGCATCCGCTCCAACAGTGCCTAGAGCAGATGCTCTAGGCTACCCCTACCCTCCTCGGAGTAGAACTGTGGTTTTTAGGGTCGCTCTCATACATCAGCCAAGAGTCCACCTTGTAGGTAAGTCCTTTGAAGCTGTATCCACGGATCAGGGGTCCTCCGGGATAATTGCATTCCCCAAGTTGGGTAGTATAAAATAGCTTGACTATCAGGGTTTTTCCTTATGAGCCTCGGTGTATGCAAAGTAAAACTTCGCCTGCCTGAGAACCAGTCTCTCAAGGGCAAGCGCCAGGTGCTGAAGTCTATCATCACCCGGGTGAGAAATAACTATAATGTCGCTATAGCTGAGGTCGATGATCAAGACCTATGGCAATTAGCCACATTGGGTATAGCTTGCGTTAGCAATGACGCTCGACAGGTCAACCAGGTACTATCAAAGGTGGTTGACTTTATCGGCCGGAGCAAGTTCGAAATAGAGATACTGGATTACGAGATTGAAATCATGCCTTTCCCCTGATACAGGCTG
>CAZNKW010000217.1:0-2455 GCA_964573655.1 uncultured Dehalococcoidia bacterium | reverse complement strand
GGTTCTTTAAAGGCAACCTGGCTTTTATCTGCCGAAGATGGAAGCTAATGAAGCCGTAGCTATGTAAGGAAACACTACTTGACCAAGGAGGTAACGGATACTTCAGCAGGCGGAATTTGTGTCAGTGGTTCTGAATGCAGTGAACTAGCCACGTCAGGAAATTGTTAATTATGACATCTACTCATATCTTACGCATGATAAGAGACCTTAAGCCTGCGGACCACCTTTGTTGCCTGTATGAGACGGAGGAGGAACACCGGGCATTGCTCGCCCCTTATCTACGGCAGGGGTTGGAGCTAGGTGAGAAAGTGCTCTATATCGTGGATGCCCACACCGCCGAAACTGTCCTCAAGTATTTGCGAGACGATGGGGTGAAGGTTGAACCCTACCTCGCCATGAAGCAACTGAGCATCCTCACCGCTGGCGAGGCTTATATGCGGGACGGAGTCTTCAACCCAGATAGAATGATTGACCTGTTGCAAAGTGAAACGGAGCGTGCTCTAGCCGAAGGTTACTCAGCCCTGCGAGTCACCGGCGAAATGACCTGGGCGCTTCGCGGGCTCCCTGGCTCTGAGCGTCTAATCGAGTATGAGGCTAAGTTGAACAGATTCTTCCCCCACAGCAAGTGCCTGGCCTTGTGCCAGTATGACCAGCGGCGTTTCCAGCCTGATGTGCTTTTAGATGTCCTAGCCACCCATCCCATCGCTGTTGTAGGAACGAAGATCTATGATAACCCCTATTACATACCTCCGACCGACTTCCTCGGGCCTGACCGCCCGGCGGCAACCTTAAGCCACTGGCTGCACAACCTGGAAGAGCGCAAGCGAGCAGAAGAAGCAGTGCGGCGGTCAGAGGCCAACTACCGCACGCTAGTAGAATCATCTCCCGATGGCGTTGTCTCGGTCAACGCCCAGGGACGCATCATTGACTGCAACGAAGGGATATGCCAGTTGTTGGGCTATACCAAGGAAGAAATCAAGGGGAAGCGTATCCACGAACTTCTTACAAACCCGGTACCAGTAGAAGACCTTCGTCTCTACTACTCCCAGCTTATCGAAAACGGACAATTAGAGCAGGAATTCGAGTTTGCCCACCGCAATGGTCAACCAGTCCCTGTATGGGCCAAGATAATAGCCCTCTATGACGAGGACGGGCGTTTCAATCAGTCTGTGGTCTACCTTCGGGATATTGCGGAGCGCAAAAAGCTGGACCAGTTGAAAGACGAGTTCATCGGCCTGGTGTCCCATGAGCTCCGCAGCCCCCTGACGGTGATCATAGGGGCTGTAAATACGGCTCTGAGTGAGGGAGCAAGTTTGTCTCCAGAGGAAACACGCCAGCTCCTCCAGGATGCGGCTTGGGAATCAGAATCGCTGTCTCATCTACTGGGAAACCTCCTCGAGCTTTCCAGAGCCCAGGCTGACCGTCTGCTCCTTCACACTGAGCCAATCAGCATCAAAAGCGTGATTCAAGAGGCAGTCAAGAAAATAGAGCAGCAGTTTCCAAAGCATCGGTTTCTGATTAGTTTGCCCAGGCAGCTTCCTCCGGTCAAGGCTGATCAATTGAGATTGGAACGCATCCTGTATAATCTCCTGGAAAATGCCGCTAAGTATTCGCCCCAGGGCAGCGAGATACGCGTCTTTGCTAAACGGGAGAAGGATCATCTGACCATGGGCGTTGCCGATCAGGGACCGGGCATATCCCTCCACGACCAGGCTAAACTCTTTCAGCCTTTCCAGAGACTAGAGGACTCCAGACTCAAAGGTGTTAAAGGAGCTGGGCTGGGACTACTGGTATGTCAGAGATTGGTACAAGCCCATGGTGGCCGGATCTGGGTGGAGTCAGAACCCGGCCGTGGTTCTACCTTCTCCTTTACATTACCTCTAGAGCACACGGCAGGCTAGTCAAGATTCCTTCAAGAATACAGAGGTGAAGCTTCAGAGTACCCTTACATTGACCTTTAAGCGCTCTATCCTGCCTATCCCCTTTAATGACGAGACCAGGCCAGTGACTGTGCTGGCGATGATGTCCTTGGGGAAGGGGGTAAGAGAAAGTTCATTCCCATTTACGATGATGCTGACATCCCCTCGTTCCAGGTAAAGCTCCAGCCTTCGTATATCTTCAGCCCCTTTCAACGAGGAAACCGCGCCGGTTACAGTCCGAGCCAGAAACTCCTCAACGAAGGGGTTCAGAGCAACCGATAAACCATTCACCCACAGGCTTGCTTTGAATTCTGACTTTATCTTACGTCTCCCATTCTCCGCTCTGACACAGAGAGAGCCTAGAGGCTATATCTCTACCATAATCCTGTCACCGTCCAGCTTTACAGCATAGGTGGTCAATCGCCTGGGGCGCTTAATAATCTTTCCCACCGTCGCTACTAGAGTTGGCAGGTTAGTCCATTGAAGGACACGGCCATCCCTGAGGTCAAACTGAGAACCGTGTCGCGGACAGGTAA
>CAZNKW010000216.1:0-2493 GCA_964573655.1 uncultured Dehalococcoidia bacterium | reverse complement strand
GTCGTCAGCTCGTGCCGTGAGGTGTTGGGTTAAGTCCCATAACGAGCGCAACCCTTGCCCTGTGTTGAGATCTCACGGGGGACCGCCCAGGAATTCTGGGAGGAAGGTGAGGATGACGTCAAGTCAGCATGGCCCTTACGCCTTGGGCAACACACACGCTACAATGGATGGTACAAAGGGTAGCCAAAGAGCGATCTGGAGCTAATCCCAAAAAGCCATCCTCAGTTCGGATTGCAGGCTGAAACCTGCCTGCATGAAGGAGGAGTTGCTAGTAACCGCAGGTCAGCATACTGTGGTGAATACGTTCCCGGGCCTTGTACACACCGCCCGTCACGTCATGAAAGCTGGCAACACTTGAAGTCGATGAGCTAACCCTTTGGGGGGCAATCGCCGAGGGTGAGGCTGGTAATTGGGACGAAGTCGTAACAAGGTAGCTGTACCGGAAGGTGCGGCTGGATCACCTCCTTTCTAGGGAGTTTAGACTCCTAGGTCGGTCAATGGAAAACCATTGTTTAATTTATAACCTCTTCTTCCTTCCGCTATCCAGGGGTTAAGGTTTATTTTTGTCTCCGAATCAGTATCTTGCTAGGTCATTAGTTACCAGCGCTTTACTTTAAGGCAAATCACGGTATACTGTTATCCAAGATGTCCAGAAATCCTGTAGCGATAGACGTCAAATCTGTGGATGTCAAGAGCAATATTCGTGAGCTGGGAAAATGCATCGCCAGGGCTGCTGAAAGGGCTAATAGGTCTCCTGCTGAAATAACTATCGTCGGGGTGACCAAGGCAATAGAGCCTTGGCTTATTCAACAAGCTTTCGAAGCTGGTATGAGGCATTTCGGCGAGAACAGGGTTCAGGAAGCGAAGGGCAAGATTGGTCAGCTTCCCACCCTTCAGCCACCTCCTACCTGGCATATGGTAGGCCACCTTCAGACCAATAAAGCCAAAACAGCCATCGAGCTTTTTGACATGATTCAGAGCGTTGATTCAGTCGGGTTAGCCGAGGTTCTCAGTCGCCATGCTCAACATCATACCCCTATTCTCCTTCAGGTCAATGTCTCCGGCGAGGCAAGCAAATTTGGCTTCCCCCCTGCGGAGGTCTCCTCAGCGGTAGAGCAGATATCTCGCTTTCCCTATCTTGAGATAAGGGGGCTAATGACCATCGCCCCGTTCACCGACAATCCTGATGGGGTTCGTCCTATTTTCAGGCGGCTGAGGTTATTGCGGGACTCCCTGGGGCTGGAGCACCTCTCTATGGGCATGACAGATGATTTTGAGGTGGCGATTGAGGAGGGAGCAACAATGGTGAGAATCGGGCGGGCCATTTTTGGTGAAAGGAGGGAGTAGCACTATGCGAATCAGTTTTATTGGCGGCGGCGTCATGGGTGAAGCCATGATTCGGGGTATCCTAGATAGAGGTCTGGCTAAAGTCAGTGACATTGCGGCTAGCGATATCAGTGAGGAGCGGCGTTTTTACCTCAAGAAGAAGTATGGGGTGGCTACTGTCTCCGATAGTCGTTCTGCTGCAGACAAGGCTGAGGTAATTGTTTTGGCTGTCCTGCCTGTATCGCTGTCTGAGGTAATGATGGATTTGAAGGGCTTTCTTCAACCAAAACAACTGGTGCTTTCCATTGTTGCCAGGAAGACTTTGGCCAGCCTTTGTCATGGCTTAGACCACAAAGCCGTAGTCCGCGCTATGCCCAATATATCGGCTCAGATTGGGGAGGGAGTGAGTGTATGGACTGCTGCCAGCGAGGTGAAGGAGGGACAGAAGCAGAAGGCACGCTCGACACTATCAGTCTTGGGTAAGGAAATATTTGTCTCGGACGAAAGATATGTAGATATGGCTACTGCGGTGAGCGGAAGCGGACCGGCATATATCTTTCTTGTTATCGAAGCATTCATCGATGCTGCGGTACACATTGGTCTTCCTCGTGAACTAGCCCAGGAGCTGGTATTAGAGACAATTTCAGGGGCAACGCATCTGGCTCAGCAATCAGCTAAGCACCCTGCCGAGCTGCGAAACCTAGTCACCACACCGGGAGGAACTACTGCACAAGGGTTACTCCGACTGGAGGCGGATGGCTTGAGAGGCCTTCTGGTTCAGGCCATTGTCACTGCCTACGAGAAAGCGAAGGCATTGGGAGGGGAGTAGACGCGGGAGATATTAATTAGCTATGTTGATATTCTCTATCAGGTACCCCTCTAGGCTATTATAGTCCGGGCTGTTCTACGGTGGTTTCCTATTCGTCCTGATAACCCACTGTTGGTTTATACTCCACCAGATTACTGAACCTATTCTTGCTCCTCTGCGTCGTGTTGTTCCCAGGATAGGCATGCTTGATATCACCCCCATCGTGGCTATTTCCCCCCTCTGGTTGATTCCCTACTTACTGCATACTTTCCTCTCTGGAGAGCATTTAATAACAGTAAATGTCACTCTGACCCTGAACGAAGTGAAGGGGAAGAGTCTATAAGGAGATTCTTCGCCCA
>CAZNKW010000215.1:0-2505 GCA_964573655.1 uncultured Dehalococcoidia bacterium | reverse complement strand
TAGGCGAAAGCCCTACGTAAGAATAGCGCGAAGCACTGACCAGGCACGCCGTCTATGTGAAGTGAGACTGCGCCATGGTCTGAGCTTTCGCGGGCTGGCTTCGATGCTTGGCAAACCCGAGAGCTACGCCACTGCTCTGTGCCGCATGGAGACCGGCAAGAGGAAAATTCCCGACGCTATAATAAGACAGCTTGCTCGAATATACGATGTGCGGCCAGAGACGTTAAGAGCTGGTCAACTAGAGCTGGACCTGCTCATAGGCATAACAGCGCCATCTCAACTGCCAACAGATCCTCTCCTAGATGCTACCCCAGAGGAGAGAGAGGAACTCATACGATACCTTGCTTTCCTTCGCCTTAAACAATCTCGGGCGAGAGAAAGTAGGCAAAACTCTCTTAAGGCTTCACAATGACGCCTGGAACCAGCGTTTTGGACTGGGAACTTGTCAGAGTCTGGCTGGCTATCAAGGCTTATCAGCCTGGCTAGGCATAACCCGTGCATAGTGTGCAGGACCTTTCTCTCGAAAATCCTTGTTGCGCTTAATAGAATGGCTCTTGGTGTGGCGTAGCAAACGGTGTCCTGTGGCGAACACTGAGGGAAGCCTCTCGTAGCTAATTTGTTTTCTCTACAACCGTTCCAAAGTGTAATATACCGACAAAGGTGTTGCTCTTACTGGCCAGAAACGTTCCATTTGGCCAAGAATGGTTCACATATTGGCAGAGGAGCAGGATTTAGATACGCGCCTAGAGGGATTCGAACCCACGACCCCCTGTTCCGAAGACAGGTGCTCTGTTCCGCTGAGCTATAGGCGCTTTTCTCCTTGACTCAAGCCCTGCCCTATCTATAGAATGGAGCTAAATTTGGGGTGAGCGGAGGGATTCGAACCCTCGATCTCCAGGGCCACAACCTGGCGCCTTAAACCTCTGGGCTACGCCCACCACTAGCCCATTCTAGCACCTGGAGGAGAGGAATATCAAGATGACAAGGCTAGGGCGAGAGAAGGTAGGAGCTGTTATCGCTGCTGCTGGCAGCAGCCAGCGAATGGGTGGGGTGGACAAGATTTTTCTCAGTTTGGCTGGTAAGCCACTCCTGGCTCACGTGCTCGCTGTATTCCAAGAGTGCACTATGGTGGACCAAATAGTTATCGTTTTAAATGAAACGAGTTTAGAACGGGGGCAAAGGCTGGTAGAGGAGGGGGAATTTTCAAAGGTGATAGGGATATGCCCCGGTGGGGAACGACGCCAGGATTCAGTAGCCGAGGGGCTAAAAAGGCTCGAGGATTGCCAATGGGTGGTGATTCACGATGGGGCACGCCCTTGCCTTACCCTTGATCTAATCGAAAAGGGACTGGCGGAGGCTGAGCAAACTGGGGCAGCTATTGCGGCAGTGCCAGTGAAGGAGACCATCAAAATAGTCGAGGCTGAGGGAACAATTCAAGACACCCCCCGCCGAGAAAGCCTTTGGGCGGCGCAAACCCCGCAGGTATTCCGCTTTGATATAATAAGGGAAGCCTACCGGCAAAGGAAAGGGGAGGCGACAGATGACGCTTCTCTGGTGGAGGCATTGGGATATAAGGTCAGGATTTATATGGGCTCCTATGATAATATTAAGGTGACTACCCAAGATGACCTGGCTTTGGCAGAGATTATCTTAAGGGAGAGGAATGAGAGTCGGCATCGGCTATGATGTTCACCCTTTAGTCCGGGGAAGAAGATTGGTGCTGGGGGGGATAGAAATACCCTTTGAGAAGGGTCTTGATGGTCATAGTGATGCTGATGTTCTGGTGCATGCTATTATCGATGCCCTGCTTGGGGCGGCTGGTTTAGGGGATATCGGCACTCATTTTCCTTCCAGCGAGCCAAAGTATAAGGACATCTCCAGCATAACCCTTCTTCGTCAGGTAGGCAGCCTGCTCCAGACTGATGGCTGGCAGGTAAACAATATCGATGCTACTGTTGTGGCTGAGCAGCCGAAGCTCTCACCTTTCATTCCTCAAATGCGGCAGCGGATAAGCGAAACCTTAGGGATTAACCCAGAGCAGGTGGCGGTGAAAAGCACTACTTCTAAAGGGCTGGGCTTTTTGGGGAAGGGGGAGGGAATAGCTGCTCACGCGGTAGCGTTGATAGAGAAGCTATAAAGTGGTGCCAGGCTTTAGCCCTGCCAAGCGACTGAAAGAATGATGCACAAAGGAAGAAGATAGGCTATGAAGTACCAGATGCCGTTCGTGGTGAGCTTGTCGAACCATGAACGGCCCTTCGACAGGCTCAGGGCGAACGGAAGAAAGCGAGGCAGTTTAAAAATGTAGTTGCCCAATTTATTGGGCGAGCGAGCCTGATAAATCAGGCAACTACAAGGATCGGAAGATAGAGGGTTATTAAAGTGCCCAAAATTGGGCGGTAATGTCAAGTTCTTTTCATACCAAAGTATTTCGGCTAAGGAGTAGAGGTGAAGGTATTTAACACCCTCTCAGGGCAGAAAGAGGAGTTTACACCCCAGGGCGAGGTG
>CAZNKW010000214.1:1779-2509 GCA_964573655.1 uncultured Dehalococcoidia bacterium | reverse complement strand
TAGGAGGATGGTAATGGCTAAAAAGATTGAGCTGCCCTTAACTGACGAGACCTTAAAAGACCTTAAAGCTGGGGACAACATCCTGCTTACTGGCGTTATGTATGTTGCTCGGGATGCTGCCCACAAGAGGATGATTGAAGCCTTAGACCAGGGGAAGCCTCTTCCCTTTGATATTAAGGGGCAGACGGTATATTATATGGGCCCCTCCCCAGCTAGACCAGGCCAGGTAATCGGGTCTGCTGGACCTACTACTAGCGGTCGTATGGATAGCTATTCACCCCGATTGATAGCTGCAGGGCTTAAAGGGATGGTTGGCAAAGGTATGCGCTCACCAGCGGTGAAAGAGGCCATGAAGAAATATAAAGCAGTCTATCTCGCTGCCATAGGCGGTGCCGGTGCCCTCATCTCTAAGAGCATCAAGAAATCAGAGGTAATAGCCTACGGGGAGCTTGGAGCAGAAGCAGTCCTGCGAATGGAAGTAGAAGATTTTCCAGCCATAGTGATAAATGATATTTATGGTGGAGACCTCTACGAGGAGGGAAAAGCCAAATACAAGACCAGTTGAAGAGGAGTCTGTCACTCTGAGTCGAAGTCCTGAGCGAAGGGGCAGCGGAGAGTCTCACGGCGTTCAGGGCAGGCTCAGGAAGCAATCCTACTATTGCTTTAAGAGATTGCATAGCTTATAATGAAGGATTGTCCGCTGTTTAGCGACTAATATGGTGAAGGCACG
>CAZNKW010000214.1:0-1769 GCA_964573655.1 uncultured Dehalococcoidia bacterium | reverse complement strand
GAGGGTGCTTAGCCACTCAAACTGTCATGTTGAGCCCTTCGCTTTCTGTTATTGTTACGAAAATAGGTTTCCTCCCCGTTCGCCCTGAGCTTGTCGAAGGGAGCGCGTCGAAGGGCCGTTCATGGTTCGAGGCCGATAGAAATGAGCGGGTGGCAGAGCACCCGTCCTATGGAAGGGGAGCAATCTCGCCATTGCTTTCAGAGATTGTATAGCTGATAATGAAGGATTGTTCGCCGTTTAGCGACTAATATGGTGAAGGCACGACAAAAAGGGGAGAGGGAGATGCCTCTCTTTGGCACCAGTGGCATCAGGGGCGTGGTCAACAAAGACCTGACCCTAGAGTTGTGTCGGGAAGTAGCCCAGGCACTGGGCACTGCTTTACCCCCGAGGGCTAGGGTCTGCCTGGCTACTGATACCAGAGTCAGTGGAGAAGCTCTGAAGGAGTCTATCTTCTCCGGTTTGCTATCCTGTGGAGTAGAGGCAACTGATCTTGGTATTCTGCCTACCCCGGTGCTGGCATTATTGACCAGAGAGTGGGGATTTGACAGTGGAATCATGGTTACCGCCTCCCACAACCCCCCGGAGTTCAATGGCATCAAATTCTTTAACCAGGACTCCGTGGGATATAGCCGGGCTCAGGAACAGCAGATAGAGGAATTGTTTAGTAGCAAAAGATTTAGGACGGGGACCCGCGGTGCTTTGCACCGGGGACGGGGGATGAGGGAAGGCTATCTTCGCTTTATTCAAGACAGATTGCCTGCAAAGAGCTTCAATAGCAATTTAAGAATTGTTGTTGACCCTGGCAATGGTGCTGCCTCCGGCTTTGTCAGCCAGCTTTTTGCTGAGATAGGCCTCAAGGTTATCCCTTTAAACGACACCCCTGATGGTCTTTTCCCAGGGAGGAATCCAGAGCCAAGGGAAGACACTCTTTACAATACTGTGGAGTTCCTCAAGGAGATGAAGGCAGATTTGGCTGTTTGTTTCGATGGCGATGCTGACCGGGTTGTTTTTTGTGATAAGGAAGGTTTTTTGGGATTCAATGAGCCGATCGCCTTCATTTCAAGATTGGCTATTGAGGAGAGCGGGAAGAGGCAGGTTGCCTCCACGGTGGAGACAGGCGGACTGTTAGACTTGGCGGTAAGGGACCTGGGGGCGGAGGTGGTGAGGGGAAAGGTGGGCGACGTCAATGTGGCCTATCTCGCTCGGGAGATAGATGCTGCCCTCGGCGTGGAACAGGTAGGTGTATACATAATCCCCAAGACAGGTTACTATCCCGATAGTATCTTTGCTACTCTTACCCTCCTCAGTTGCATAAAGGAGGTGACTGAGATTAGGGATTTCTTTGAAAGGATACCCAAGCTTTTCTTCGAGAAGAGAAAGGTCTCCTGCCCTAACCAGCTTAAGGAGACTGTCATGGGGAAGGTGGCAGAGAAAGCTCGCCTTTTTGGGGCGAAGAACCTTAATATGCTGGATGGCCTGAGGCTTGAGTTCGAGGATTCGTGGATGCTTATTAGAGCCAGTGGAACTGAGCCAGCTATTCGAGTGTTAGCTGAGTCAACATCGCTTTCAAAGACCCGGGAGTTGCTTGACCAAGGGGTGCAGTGGATTCAACCCCTCGTAGAAGGATGAAGCAGTGAAGGTAGTGTTTCTTTGTGGCGGTATTGGGAAAAGGATGTTCCCCCTCATAGAGGATAAGCTCCTGCTCAAGTTTTTGGGGAAGACCCTGCTGGAGCACCAGATAGAGAGGGCAAGGGAGGCGGGCTTAAGCC
>CAZNKW010000213.1:0-2520 GCA_964573655.1 uncultured Dehalococcoidia bacterium | reverse complement strand
GAGATCAGAAAAGAGCTGATCCCGGAGAAGATGCGGAAAATGTTCCTCGGTGGCAGAGGCATAGACGTCTATCTCTTGTACAATCACCTTAACTCTGGCACTGATCCTCTGGGTTCTGAGAATGTGTTGACGGTTAGTGCCGGCCTACTGGGAGGCACCCTAGCCCCCTCCAGCGGAAGATGTCATATAGGAGCAAAGTCTCCGCTAACAGGCCTCTTAGGCAGCAGCAACATGGGGGGCTTTTTTGCACCGGAGCTACGGTTTGCCGGGTTTGACCATCTGGTGATTAAGGGGAAAGCCGAGAAGCCCGTTTACCTCTGGATACGCGATGGAGAGGTTCAGATCTGCGATGCGGCTCACCTCTGGGGAAAGGATACCAGTGAGACTCCTGCCATCATCAGAAAAGAGCGCCAGGACGAAGACATAAAGGTAATGTGTATTGGTGTTGCCGGTGAAAACCTGGTCAGGTTCGCCAATGTTCTTGGCGGGCTGAAGAACGCCGCCGGCCGAACTGGAATGGGCTGCGTCATGGGCTCGAAGAAACTTAAGGCCATCGCTGTCAGGGGCACTCAGGATTTAGCGGTAAGGTACCCTGAAGAGGCTCTGGGATACCTGGAGCATCTTACCGGACTGATAAGGGATAACATGATTTTTCAAGTGCTCTCCAAGTTGGGCACTCCCATGTTCCATGCCGATTCCAACCAGTTGGGTCGGCTGAGGAACAGAAATCTCCAGCGCAATCAGGTCCCTGGCGGCGAGAGTCTGTACGCTGACAAACTGGAAAAGTTCTCCCTAGGCATGGCTGCCTGCTTCGGCTGCCCGGTTCACTGTCGTCACAGGTACATAGTGCCGGGGGGACCTGATAAGGGCAGCTACATGGAAGGACCGGAATGGAGTACATTGGCCGGTATTGCTACTGAGCTTGATATTGGAAGAATGGAAGCGGTGCTTATTGGCAATAACCTGGTCAACAAATATGGCATCGACTCCCTGGAGTTTGGCAGCATGGTCTCCTGGGCCATAGAGCTATATGAGAAGGGCATCATTGACGATAAGGTTACCGGTGGTTTGAAGCTGGAGTGGGGCAATGAACAGGTGATGTACGAAATGGTGCACAAGATCGCCAAGAGAGAGGGGCTGGGAGACATATTAGCTGAGGGGCCTCTCAGAGCTATAGAGAAGCTGGGGGAGGAGTCCCGCTACTACAATCTTCATTGCAAGGGGATGAGCTGCCTGCACACCGATGAGCGGGCTACACCGGCCATGGCCTTGGGTATAGCTACCTCTACCAGAGGCGCTGACCACCTAAGAAGCCGCCCTGGCCCGGACGCCATGCTATTGCCCCAGGAGACCAGGGACAGCTTGTTTGGCTTTGCCGTGCCGCCCAAAGTTACCTCTTACGAAGGAAGCGGTAAGCTGATCCGGTGGCATGAGCTGATGTATGCCATCTCGGATGCTCTGGGGGTATGCAAGTTCCAGGCGCTTTTCCTCAGCCCCTCCACTCTCAGTTACAATGAGTATGGCAAGCTGACCCGCTGCATCACCGGTCTTGAGCTTTCACCCTCAGAGATGATGGAGGCAGGTGAGCGAATCTATACCCTGGAGAGGATGTTCAATAATCGTGAAGGCGCCGGCAGAAAAGACGATACTCTGCCCGAGCGTTACTTTGTTGAGCCGACCCCTCTGGGCATTCGCAGTTTCAAGGGCAAGACCATAGACAGAGAGAAGTTTGCCCAGTTGCTCGATGAGTACTATGAGGCACACGGCTGGGATAACAAGGGGGTACCCAAGCCCGAGACGCTGGAAAGGTTGGGCTTAGATAAGGAGCCTTCCCACATTATCTAGTCAGGGCAGCAGTGCCATAGGAGAAAGCAGACCATGAAGAAAGTGCTGATGGTAGACCACTCTAAGTGTACCGGCTGTAGACTCTGTGAAGTAGTCTGCTCGGTCAAGAAAAACGGAGCGGTGAATCCGACCAGGGCCAGGATTGCCGTCATCAAATGGGAAACTATTTGCGTGGAGACCCCTATGCTTTGCCAGCAGTGTGAGTCAGCGCCCTGCATGGCTGTCTGCCCGGTAAAGGCTCTCGCTCGAGATGAGGGGATAGGGAGGGTGACTATCGATTATGACCTATGTATTGGGTGCAGGTTTTGCGTGGCGGCTTGCCCCTTTGGCGCTATGGGGGTTGACTCTCTTGCCAGGAAGGTCATCAAGTGTGACCTCTGTGATGGCGACCCAACCTGTGTCAAGTTTTGTGAAACGAAAGCGCTGCAATATGTAGATGCCAGCACGGCGAACATAACCAAGATGAGGGAGGCAGCGGGGAAACTCTCTGAGTTGCTCAGGAAGTCTGCTGCCTGATATTCTCCTGTGGTTTGGGTTGGCTAGCGCGTTTTGCACAAAACAACCCATCCGTCGTGATGGGAATCACGACGCTACAGCTCTGATAATCGTAGCGTTGCCTCTACTGAGGCGAACAATAATACTACCATATAGTGCTGGTTCACCCTCACCCTAGCC
>CAZNKW010000212.1:0-2551 GCA_964573655.1 uncultured Dehalococcoidia bacterium | reverse complement strand
CCTTTTTCGTGCTTCTGAAGTGCAACTCGAGCTGACGATTGCCGAACTCAAATCACTGGGTATTCAGCGGCTGGGGGGTTCTCACTGCACCGGGATGCCAGCCGCAGCCAGGCTAGCTGAGGAGTTTGGGCAGGACTTCTTCTTCAACAATACAGGTACTCGGATTACCTTTTGAATATTGTTTTTTAGCGGCGACGTTTGGAAGATGATAAGGTATGCCATAGCAGCAAAGCTTTGTGCCTCCGCCCAGCACCCCTGGGGAGATTTAGACTATCGGATATAGGTAGCAATATCACCATAGGACATTCTATTTATTTCCCTTTTGTGGTATTTTTATGAATCAACCTGGAATATAGGCCAGAGAGTGATTTTGTATATGGGCAAGCTCAATAGGCTAGGAAAAACTGTCTTGCTGCTGGTGGTGCTAGCTCTTCTTCTTATCACTGCAGCAAATTGCACTACCCAGAAAGCCGAGTCAAAAGTAAATTGGTTATACGATTGGAATGAGGCATTAAGTAAGGCTCAAAACGAGGATAAACCTATAATGATAGACTTCTATGCAGACTGGTGCAATCCTTGCAAGCGTCTAGACTCAGATACCTATTCTGATGAGGCGCTGGGCGCTTTCTTGAATGATAACTTCGTTTCCTTGAAGAGCAATGTAGACAAAAGCGACCTATACAAAAACTATCCCGATATACAGTACCTTCCAACGATTGTTTTTACTTCACCGGAAGGAATCGAAATAGAAAGAATGGTTGGTTATAGAACTCCTGACCAGTTCTATCAAGATGTGCAAGCAATACTAAGTCAGTGGGAATCTCAACCTTAAAACTATCTAAGAGGGCGTGCTAAGTGTACCATTACAAACTGGAACATAAGAGACTCTCCCTCCTAGCTGCCAATGGGAAGCAGTTGTCCAGCCCTCCCATAACTCTTGGGGATGCCACAAAATGAAACAGAATAGAATGCTCATCCTACGTTTGGTGCTGCTGGGGTTGTTCCTGGCGTTTGTGGCGGGATTCGCTGTAGAGCAGTACGGCCTTATCCGAAGCTTTGTCAGATTCCTCTGCATTTCCTGCCTGGGGCTAAGCGACTGAAAACTGATGAGGAAGCTAAGGTGGACTACCCAGTTCATTGCCCTAGCTCTGGCTAATATTGGTTTCCTGCAGATTTTAAAGTTAGGTGTTTGTGGCCCCTTCTTTTATTGCTATGGTTGCCCTGCAGCGGCATTCGCCTGCCCTATCGGCGTCCTTCAACATTATGCTGCCCTGGAGCAGTTCCCCTTCTATGCCCTTGGGACATTAGGACTGTTTGGCTTGACTCTAGGACGATTTTGGTGTGGGTGGGCTTGTCCCTTTGGTATGGTGCAAGACCTGGTTCTCTGGATCAGACGACGTCAAGACTTCGTTAAGCTCCCTCGGGCTGGGTGGACGAAGTTCTTGGTCTTAGGAGTGGTTTTATTTTTAGCTTGGCTTGCCACTGATACCCTCTTCTGCAAAGTCTGTCCAGCGGGTAGCTTGTTTGCTGCCATTCCACAATGGTTTGTCTCACCTGAGCTACCCTTTGGACTCTTCTTTTATATCCATCTGCTAACCCTGGCGATCTCACTCGTTGCCTTTTTCCTTATCGGACGATTCTGGTGCCGTTACCTCTGTCCTCTCGGAGCGATATTTGGTGCCTTCAATCCGTTAAGCATATTAAAAGTTAAGGTAGACTTCAGTAAATGCAACGGCTGCAGGCAGTGCCTGGAGGTCTGCCCGGTCAACATCGAAGAGCTGGAGGATGTAGAAAACTCCACTGATTGTACCCGATGTGGAAAGTGCATTGAGGCTTGCCAAGCCAAGGCATTAAGGGTCTCAGCCTCCTTCCGAGAATAGTTTCCTTCCCCTGCTACCTTTGTTAAAATCTAGTGGCAGGGTTCAAGAGGAACTGATACCCTGCTGGAGGGCCTCTGAGGAGGTGATCGAGATGGCAATAGCAGAGGTAAGCATTATCCCCTTGGGGACAAGAACCCCTTCAGTTAGCAAATACGTAGCCCGAGCAGTTAGTGTCTTGCGGCAGGAGAAAGATGTAAAATATGAGCTAACCTCAATGGGGACAATCATCGAGGGGGATCTGGAGAAAATCCTGAAGGTGGTAAAGAAAATGCACCAGGCTACTTTCGATGAAGGGGTTATGAGGGTCGTAACCACCATTAAGATTGATGACCGGCGGGACAAGCCCTCAACTATGAGTGGCAAGATGAAATCGTTGATGAAAGAGTTGGAGCGTTAGAGAGGAGGATGTAACTAGAACTTAACCCTATGATGAGTGTTTTGGAAGGCACTGCTACGGCTGGTCTGAGAGTCCTTCGGGAGATTCTTTTGGGGGTTCAAAGTGGGCTTTGAGGCTGATATCGCTGCCAGATACGATAAGTGGTATCGAAAGCCTGAGGGACGATATGCCGATGCCCTGGAAAGGGAACTTTTCCTGAGGCTAGTCCAGCCCCGAAGGGGACAGACCCTGCTTGAGGTTGGCTGCGGGACAGGGCATAATCTGGAGTTCTTCA
>CAZNKW010000211.1:0-2552 GCA_964573655.1 uncultured Dehalococcoidia bacterium | reverse complement strand
AGTACCCGGAATTGGTTGCGGAATTCCCCTAGGGCAAGTATAATTTTGGGCTATGGATGAGAAGGCTTTGACCGGGATAAAGGTACTGGAGTATGCCAATTTCATAGCTGGACCCTACTGTGGCAAACTCTTAGCTGACCTGGGTGCTGAGGTGATTAAAATAGAGAAGCCTGTGGTTGGCGATGAAGCCAGACAATGTGGACCCTTTCCTGATGACCTGCCTCACCCTGAGCGAAGTGGGCTTTTTCTCTACCTGAATACCAATAAGCTCAGCATTACCCTCAATGTGGAGGCCGCTACCGGGGCTAAGATATTGAAGGAGTTATTGAAGGAAAGCGATGTATTTATCGAAGACAACCCTCCAGCAATAATGGAAAGGCTGGGGCTCGATTACCCTAACCTCCAAAAAGTAAATCCGGGCATTATTATGGTTTCCATCACCCCCTTTGGGCAAAGCGGACCTTACAGAGACTACAAGGGTTATGCCATCAATTGCAGTGCTTTGGGCGGGCAGAGTGTTTGTGCCGGTGAGCCGGGACGCGAGCCCTTAACCCCTCCTTTATCCTTAGGGCACTATCAAAGCGGTGCAGCCGGTGCAGTGGCTGCCCTGGCAGCCTTGTTTGCCCGAGAATTAACTGGTAAAGGGCAACAGGCTGATATCTCAGAGGCTCAGGTTTGGGCTACCCTCCACACCGGGAACCAGGTGTCAGCTTATGTGATGCATGGACTGAAGAGAATGAGATGGGGGCATCGCACCCCTGGAGTTTATCCTTATACCATCCTCCCTTGCCAAGATGGCTATATGAGCATGATCGCTATCCAGGGCTATCAATGGAAGAGATTTTTGGAGCTAATAGGTGATGGGGAGGTGCCAGATTGGTATGCCAATGACCCCCGGTTTAAGGACCGCCGTGAAATAAGCTTGAAATATGCCGATGAGATGGATGCCCTCCTGGCACCCTGGCTAATGTCTCATACTAAAGAGGAAATCTACAACCTCTGTCGTGAGAAAAAAATCCCCTTTGCGCCGGTGAGGAATATGAAGGAGGTAGTAAACGACCCCCACCTCAAAGTCAGAGAGTATTTTGTCGAAGTAGAGCACCGAGCCGCAGGACCCCTGAAATATCCCGGAGCACCCTACAAGCTTTCCGAAACACCCTGGAAAGTAGATAAACCTGCTCCCCTGCTGGGGGAGCATAATGAGGAGGTTTACTGCCAGCGCTTAGGATATCCCAAAGAAGAGCTGTCACAACTTGGCAGGGGAGGAATTATCTAGAGCAATGAAACCCTATCCTCTTCAGGGTTATCGAGTGATTAACTTCGGTTGGGTCTTCGCTGGTCCCTACATAGCTAGCATGTTAGGCGACCTGGGAGCCGAGGTGATAAAGGTAGAAACAAGGAGTCGCATGGACTCCATGAGGCTCAGCCCTGATAATCTGGATAGGGATCCAGATAGAGACCCCTGGTTCCATAGCGGTGTCCGCAATCAGTTGGGCATTGCCATAGACATGGAGCAACCCCAAGCTATACCAGTGCTGAAGGATTTGATCAGAATAAGCGATGTGGTGGTGGAGAACTTCTCCCCACGGGTAATGCAGGAGCATGGCCTGGACTACAAGTCCTTGGCGGAAATAAATCCCGGCCTCATCATGGTCTCTCTACCCGCCGCTGGACAGTACGGGCCTCTGCGGGATGCTCAGACCTACGGCCCTTCTTTAACCGGACTGGCCGGAGTTGATAGTATGGTAGGCTACTACGGTGAACGAGCCTTGGGACTGCAGCAAGCTTATGCCGATGTTAACAGTGCCCTCCATGGAGCTTTCGCCGTTCTAGCCGCCTTATACTACCGTCAGAGGACGGGCAAGGGACAATATATCGATCTGGCACAGTTAGAGGCGGTAATTAGCATTGCCGGTGAGGCGATTATGGAATACATTATGAACGGCAGGGTCTTAGGGACACTGGGCAATCGCCATCCCACTATGTGCCCTCACAACAATTATCGCTGTAAGGGAGAAGATAAGTGGGTTTCCATTGCCGTCAAAACCGAAGAGGAATGGAAAGGTTTCTGCCAGGCTATCGGCAACCCCCCTTGGACAAAGGAGGAGAAGTTCGCTGACAGATATAGCCGGCTAAGAAACCAGGAAGAGCTGGATAGGCTTGTCTCTCAATGGACTATTAACTACACTGATTATGAGGTTATGGAAATCCTGCAAAAGTTTGGAGTAGCGGCAGCCCCTTGCCTGGATACCGAGGGAAGGTTCTTCGACCCCCACCTGCAAGCCAGGCAGACCTATTTGGAGGTGGAGCACCCCACCACAGGCGTAGATTGGGTGGCCAACACCACCTGGCGGTTAAGTGAAAACCCCACCGAGATCCGCTACCGCTCACCCTTGCTGGGAGAGCATAACAGCTACGTCTTTCAAGAGCTCCTCGGCATGCCTGAGGCGGAGATGGCTCGACTGGAAGCAGAAAAGGTGATTTATTGAACCCAATTCCTTCTGTCATTGCTGTGAGAATATGGAAAAGGAATCGACACCCTCACCCTGACC
>CAZNKW010000210.1:0-2554 GCA_964573655.1 uncultured Dehalococcoidia bacterium | reverse complement strand
AGAATATCTCATTGGGACTGCCTACCTGCAGCAGTTCACCATTTATCAACACCCCGATACGGCTAGCCAGACGCTGACCCTGAGACATGTCGTGGGTAGCCATCACCATGGTTGTCTTTTTCTCATGGATAATATGTATCAAGATGTCCTCTATTTTTGAGACAGAAATAGGGTCTAAGTTAGCCGTGGGCTCGTCCAGCAGGAGCAACTCTGGCTCGGTGACTAAAGCGCGGGCTATGGCCACGCGCTGTGCCTCACCCCCGGAGAGCGTCCTGGCATCCCTGTTCCGGTAATCAGCCAAGCCCACTAGCTCCAGAGCGTCTTCAACCCACTGGCGTATGACCTCCTTCTTCTTGTGTCGCCACTTCAGTCCGCAGGCAACATTATCGTAAACGCTCATGCTGAAGACGATCGGCTTCTGCTGTACGTATGACATCCGCCGGCGTGCCTTCAACTGATGACTGCCTCTACGGGTAACATCCACTCCATCAAAATAGATTCGTCCCGCTGCCGGCGGCTCCAGCAGATCCACCAGTCGCAGCAAGGTAGTCTTGCCGGCGCCAGTGGGTCCAATAATGGCTAAAACATCACCCCTGTCAATCTCAAGATTCACATTCCTCAGGACGTATTGTCCCCTATACTGCTGTCCCAGGTTCTGGAGCCGTATTAGAGCCATAGCGCCTATTGCCGCCTCTGTTGCAGTCGATTAAGAACAATATTCACTGCTAGTGCCAGAGCAATGAGTATTATGCCCAAGGCCATAGCCAGGTCTCTATTGCCAATGTAAGTCTCCCTCATCATAGCCGTGGTCAGGGTTCTGGTATAAAAGGCAATATTACCCCCGAGCATCTGCGACACTCCAACCTCAGCAATTGCCCGACCAAATCCCATTACCACAGCAGTCATTACGCCGAATCTGGCTTCGCCTATGGTGCGCAGGGAAGCCTGAAACCGGCTGGCACCCAGGGCAGTGGCAGTCTCCGGCACCGCCTTGTCAATAGCATTGAGTGCCGAAATAACCAGCCCTAACATTACCGGCGTGATCAACACTACCTGTCCTATAACCATAAGCGTGGGAGTGAACATGACGCTGAGCGACCCCAGTGGCCCACTGCTGGAGAAAGCCAACCAGACAATAAGACCAACGGCGACGGTGGGCATACTATAGAGTGTCTGTATCGTGCTAATCAACAGACTTTTCCCTGGGAAACGACTGAAGTGAATCAAACTGCCCAGCGGTAAAGAGATAAGGAAGCAGATGAGGCAGGAGGCCGCTGATATCGCCAGCGACCTCCTGGCTATATCCACCACCTCTGGGTCAAGCGTCACGATGAGACGCAACGCTTCAACAAGAGCGTTCCATATCTCGTTATACCAGTGCATCCAAAGACGCCTTCCCCACCGCTATATATAAACCTACTTTGTCTCTCTTATTCTGTCGGTTCCGTCTGGCCAGCGCAAGGGATAAAGAGCGGCTGCCCGTAGTCCTTCACACCATACTCTCCAATCAGTTTCTGTATCTCTGGCGAGGTCAGAAAGGTCACCATGTTATTCGCCGCCTTGACCTTCCAGGCTTTAGTCTCGGCGAGTTCATTTGGCAATACTTTATCTCGGTTTATGGCGATAACTGAATAGACATTTAGCATTATGGCTCCTCCCTCCACCAGTGATGCCAGATTCAGCCCGCTCTGGTAAGCTAAGAAGGTCCCTATATCGCTCAGCGTATAGGCATTTAGTTCACTGGCCATCTCCAGTGTCTGCCCCATGCCACCCGATGCATCGACATACCACGAGGCAGTTTCGATATCATTGGCGTAGTCATAGCCGGCTGCCTTCCAGATTGCTTGCTCTTTGACATGAGTGCCCGAATCATCACCTCGCGTAACGAACTTCGTGGTGCCCGTCTCGAGAATCTTCTGGAACGCTGCTTCAGGTGCCAGGTCCTTTATGCCTACTGGGTCGTCGGCCGGTCCTACAATGATAAAGTGATTGTAGGCAAAGATAAACCGCTCCACACCGTATCCCTGATCAATGAACTGTAGCTCCTTAGCTTTAGAGTGAATGGTAATTACATCCACGTCTCCCCGCTTTCCCCAGTCAAAGGCAATCCCGCTGCCTACCGAGATGACGTCTACCTCTACATCATACTTCTCCTCAAACATTGGCTCAAGATAACCCCATAGTCCTGTGTCGTAAAGGCTGGTGGTGGTGGCTACTCTCAATCGGTGTTGTGCTGTCAGCACTGACCACCCTGAAGAAGCACACCCAGAGAATACGCTCACCAAAGCCAATAGTATTACTGTAGCTAGTATAATAGAGCGACGAGCAACGTCGACAAGACTCTTTGAGCTGCTTTTCATCTTGTTACCTTCCTTTCTTGATGCACTAATAGTCTAATTCGCAGAGGATACTGAGGGCGGCGGAAGTGAAAGAAAGGCACTCAGCTTTGCTGAGTGCCTTTCCACCAATGCTCTATCCCACATCTTCCCTCCTTTCCAGATACGGGAGGCATTACCGTTTCCCGTAATACCCTATCGCCTACCCGCCTTGCCCA
>CAZNKW010000209.1:0-2570 GCA_964573655.1 uncultured Dehalococcoidia bacterium | reverse complement strand
CTCAGAATGACAAGAAGCGAAGGGGTCGCAATGACAATTGGATGTTGTTAAACGGTCTGGGGCACTAGGTCAGGGAAAAAGGGCTATGTTCGGGTATGCTGGTAAGATCTTGAGGGTAGATTTGTCCTCTGGCAGAGTTGTTGAGTTACCCACCGTGGACTATGCAGAGAGGTTTCTTGGGGGAAGGGGCCTGGCTGCCAAGCTCTATTGGGACCATGTTCGGCCGCAAGTCGGTGCCTTCGACGCAGAGAATGGCTTGATATTTGTCACCGGGCCACTGGCCGGGATACCTGTATTAGGAGGCTCCCGGTGGCAGGTATGCGGGAAATCCCCTGCCCCATCTCCGGAGCACTTTTGCTACTGCAACTTAGGGGGGAGATGGGGAGCCGAGATGAAATTTGCCGGTTATGACGCCGTCTTGGTTCGAGGTAAATCGGAAAAGCCGGTTTATCTGTTCCTTCATGACGATGTGGCCGAACTGAAGGATGCCTCTGCTTTATGGGGCAAGGGCTCTATTGAGTCCAGGGAGATACTGAAGAGCAAGCTGGGAGGTTCGGTCGCAGTGGTAGCTATTGGCCCTGCCGGGGAGAATATGGCTAGCATGGCTACTCTTCTGGCTGACAATGATGCCAGCGGCTCAGGAGGCCTGGGGGCTGTTATGGGTTCGAAAAGGCTAAAGGCTATTGTGGTCAAGGGTGCTCAGAAGAGAGTTAAGGTTGCCCGGCCGCAAAGGTTAGCCGAGTTAACCACATACTTCCGTGGACTGGATAGAGAGACCATCTCAAGGGCAGGTAGTATGACCCTGCGCATAACGGGACCTGGAACAAAGAAGGAGCCTTGCTACGGCTGCCTGGGCAACTGCCTCAGAAGAACGTATAAAGCAGAAGATGGCAAGAGGGGGAAATTCATGTGCCAGGCAGCCACCTTTTACCAACCAATGGCGGAGAGATACTACGGACCGGGGTATGAGATTCCTTTTCAGGCCACCAAGCTATGTGACGACTACGGGCTTGATACCTTGGCTATCACCGTGATAATAATCTGGCTGCAGAGGTGTTATAGAGCTGGCATCTTAACCGATGAGAGCACCGGAATTCCCATATCAAAATTGGGGAGCCTGGAGTTCATAGAGACTCTGGTGAAAAAGATTTCCCTCCGGGACGGGTTCGGGGATATTCTAGCGCAAGGGGTCCTCAAAGCTGCAGATTGGGTAGGGCCTGGAGCTAGAGAGCAAATCGCTGGTTATCTCTCCAAAGCGGGACAGCCTAACATTAGTGATCCCAGGCTGTACATTACCACAGCGCTTTTGTATGCTATGGAGCCCAGACCACCCTTGCAGCAAATGCAGGAAGTGAGCCAGCTTATACTCAAATGGTTGGAGTGGGGCAAACAGGTCGAAAATAGCTATGTTTCCACCGAGGTACTGCGTGGTATTGCCCAGCGGTTTTGGGGAAGTGAGATAGCTGCCGACCTCTCCACTTTTGATGGAAAGGCTCTGGCAGCCAAGAGGATTCAGGACCGAGAGTATGCCAAGGAGTGTCTTATTCTTTGCAGCTTCTTGTGGCCCATTACGGACCTGGAGCAAACCGAGGATCACGTCGGGGACCCCACCCTGGAAAGCAAGATTCTCTCCTCTGTTACCGGAAAGGATGTCAATGAAGAGGAGCTTTACAGAATAGGCGAGAGGGTCTTCAATCTGCAGAGGGCTATACTTGTCAGGGAAGGTCACCAGGGGCGAGGAGACGACATACTCCCTGATAGCTGGCATACCATGCCACTAAGAGGAGACCTGGCCAACCCTGGATGCCTGGTGCCCGGAAAAGGGGAAGAGGTGCTATCTCGTAAAGGCTCAGTAGTCGATAGAGGGGAGTTCGAAAGGACAAAAGACGAATACTATCGGCTCAGGCAGTGGGATGTTGCCACAGGTCTGCAAACCAGAGCGAAGCTCGAGGAACTTGAGCTAAAGGATGTTGCTCGGGACTTAGAGAAGAGAGGTCTCATACGTGTGTAGAGCCGAAGCGTCGGAGAATCTGGGTTGACTTCGGCAACCATGGACGAGGCTATTTGATTTTGATTCTAGCTTCAATTTAACACATTCTAGAAGCCCTCCTAAATTCTTGTAGTTGCCTGATTTATCAGGCAAGGCAGTCCCTTTCAGTCCCTGTCATTGCGACCCCGATTTATCGGGGGAAGCAATCTCAAGAGCAACTACGGGATTGCTTCGCTTCGCTCGCAATGACAGACAGGGTTATTAAACAACCTCAGCCCATGTCCATTTGCATCAGGAAAGACAGGATGGTATCCTAAAAGGTGGCCCTCAGCAAAAGTAGAGCCTGCAAATAATGAAGGAAAAACCTGTTCAGATACTCCCCGGCATCTACATGCTGGAGGTCCCCTTTCTCCCCGACTTTATACCACAGGCCGAGTTATCAACCACCCTCTGCTATCTGGTAGAAGAGAAGGATGGCTGGCTGATGGTGGACAGCGGCTATAATGACAGTGGTTCCTTCGATTCCCTCTGCCGCCAGTTAAGTGCCCTGGGCATCTCCCTCAAAGACCTTCGATGGCTG
>CAZNKW010000208.1:0-2619 GCA_964573655.1 uncultured Dehalococcoidia bacterium | reverse complement strand
GATACTCCTGCCTCTAAAGCAGCCGGCAAAGTCCATTCCGATATGGAGAGGGGTTTTATTCGAGCTGAGGTCGCTGGCTACGATGATTTAGTTAAATGTGGTAGCCTGGCTGAAGCGCGTAAGCAGGGCTTGCTCCGCCTAGAGGGTAAAAACTATATCGTTCAGGATGGAGACGTAATTACCTTTCTTTTTAGCGTTTAGCATGAATACGACGTTACTTGTGGTAAGACATGCCCAAACCCTGTCGAATATAACCGGGCGCTATATGGGGTGGATTGACGAGGATTTGAGTGAAGAAGGCGTGTGGCAGGCGGAGCGACTCTCACAAAGGTTGAGCCGCTGGCCCATTGCTGCTGTTTATAGCAGCCCTCTGAAGAGAACCGCTAGAACGGCAGAGATAGTCGCCGCCCCCCATTCTTTGCCAGTTCAGAGGTTGGAAGAATTGGGCGAAATCAGGCTTGGCGCCTGGGAAGGTATGTTTGCTGATGAGATTGAGGCCAAGTTCCTCAACTTATGGCGTGCCTGGAAAAGGGACCCCTCCGATATTCAAATGCCAGGCGGGGAAAGCCTGTCTCAGGTTCAGCAGAGGGCGATAGCAGCTTTCAAGAGTATCACCCAGGTCAACCAAGGTCAGCAGGTGTTAATGGTGACTCATGATATCATTGTGAGGTTATTAGTAGCTTACTGCCTCAATGTGAGCACTAGCATTTATCGTCGCCTCGAGGTAGCTAACGCCTCTCTCACTGTGATCCAAGTCACCAATGGTGAGTGTAAGATTCGTCTGCTGAATGATACCGGGCACCTAGAGGGTAAACCCTAGCCTTTATCTAAGGAGTGATAGAATGCGTGAAGCTATCGTCATTGACAACCTGAGTAAGTATTACAACCGGTTTCTCGCTCTGGATAACTTATGCCTAAGAATAGAAGAGAAAGAGAATGTCGGACTCCTCGGCCCCAATGGCGCCGGCAAGAGCACAACCCTCAAGATCCTGTGTGGGCTCCTCCGCCCCTCTTCCGGTGCGGCTTATATTGATGGCATCAATGTAGTGGAAAGGCCAGAGCAGGCCCTTTCCAGAATTGGCACTATCGTGGAGACGCCGGAGTTCTATCCTTTCCTCACCCCTGAAGAAACCCTCGGCTACCTCGGCAAGCTTCGGGGAATGCGAGGGGAAGAGTTAAGACGCAGGATAGAGGAGGTAATCCGCCTGGTCAGACTTGAGGAGTGGCACACCGTCATGATAGAAAAGTTCTCCAGGGGGATGAAGCAGCGTCTAGCCCTGGCACAGGCTCTGTTACATGATCCACCAGTTCTAATCCTGGATGAACCGGCTCTGGGGCTTGATCCCAGGGGTGTGGTGGAATTCCGAGAGATTATCGAGGGAGTGGGAAAGGAGAAAACAGTATTTTTCGCTTCGCATCAGCTTGTCGAGGTTGCCCAGATATGTAAAAAGGTAGCCATAATAGACCGTGGACGGTTGCTGGCCTACGATGATATTGCTCAACTGGAGAGAAAATACCACTCACTCGAGCGAGCGTATCTAGAGTTGACGGGGGATTCCCATGAGTGAGTTTGAGAAGTTAAAGGTAGTCACAGGGTATGAATTCCTGAAGCACCGGCGAAGAAAACGGCTGTACTGGATTCTCGGGGCCGCCATTGCTGCTGAATTAGCCGTTCTCATTGGCTTGCCAGCACTGGGTGAAGGCTACCCAGATAACATAATGAGGATGGCTGCCCTACTCTCAATTGGTCCGAGCTTTGCCACGATCGGGGCAGTCTTTTTTGCTGGAGATGCCATAGCTGGGGAGTTTGAAAGGAAGACCGGCTATATTCTTTTCCCAAATCCAGTTAGGCGAACCACACTGGTGGTGGGAAAATATCTCGCCTGCTGTATAGCGGTGATATTGCTCATCATTCTGGGATATGCGATTGTCTGTATCTCTCTCCTGGCGATATATGGACACATCCCGATCGAGACGGCTAAATCCTTTGGCCTGTGCCTTCTCTTTGCCGGCAGCGTCCTCTCCGTAACCTTCCTCTTTAGCTCGGTATCAAAAGGGGCTATGGGAGCTACTGTCATAACGCTTGTTTTCATTATGGTCATAACCAGCGTTCTTGACGGGGTTCTCACCATGGCTGATCAGCCAAGCTGGTTTCTCTTGTCTAAAGCTGGTGACAGCATCGTTACTGTTTATGGTGGATACGAGATTTTTTTGCCAGGAGGCATGCCCCACGACCTGCCGGCCGGAGTACTCGAAGGCCCAGATATCAATCTAAGCATCCTGGCAATGGTGATCTACTTGGTGGCCTGTTTCCTTTTGAGCCTCTGGATAACCAAAGGGAAGCAGTTAGCTTAGCCCAAATCAAACCTTCTTCAAGAAGGGGAGGTCGTTTATTAATGCCCTTTGTCATTCTGACCCCGATTTATCGGGGGAAGAATCTTGAGACCCTTCGCTAGCGCTCAGGGTGACACTAAACACCCTTCAAGAAGGAGATCTCTGAGACGCGTTCTAAGTTTAACTAAAATTCTATACCCTCCAGCTTGCCGTGGGGAACCTCTCGCTGAGGTTCCAAGGGGGCGCAGCATCCCCTTGGCCAAGGGCGGGGTCAATACCCCGCCC
>CAZNKW010000207.1:0-2640 GCA_964573655.1 uncultured Dehalococcoidia bacterium | reverse complement strand
CAGGGCGAACGGAAGAAAACCTATTTTTGTAACAATGACACGAAGTACGTGGATAAACTATCTCATAGGAACATAAGGGTGATTTGATGATGCAGCGTAGACCGCCAAGGAGAAGGCTGAGGATAACTTGGAATACCTGGGTGCTGTTGTTAATCATCGCCTTGGTGGGCGTAGCCATCTGGATGCTTACCCCCAGCGGCAGCGTCGCTCTTGACAGAGAGAAGGAAGATCTGGGTATGCGCCTGGGGCTGGACCTTGCTGGCGGCAGCCACCTTGTCTACCAGGCTGATTTTCAAGAGGACTGGTCGGACGCTGAAAAAGAGTTCTATCTGGATATGGCCCTGGTCACTATTCGAGACCGTATCGATAGATATGGGGTTACTGAGCCCATTATCCAGAAGCAGGGAGGTGACCGCATCTTGGTGCAACTGCCCGGTATAACCGACCGAGATAAGGCAAAAGGTCTTATTGAGGAAACGGGTTTTCTTGAATTCAGGGAGGTGGAGTTGAAGGCAAGTAAGGCTGTTCTTCTCAGCGATTACCTCAATGACCCAAATCGCACCGCGTTCTTCGACACGGGTGTAGCGGGCACTCGTATATTCGCCCGCATATACACCACTGGTCAGGACACTCAGGAAAAGGTTACCTTGCCTTACGTCCTGACCAAGGATGGCAATAGCCTTAAGTGGCTGGACAGCGAAGGCAAGGTTGTTGATCCAGCGGTCATAAAGGAGGAAGACAGGACAGACCTCTATTGCTGGATGCCGGCGGTAGGGAAGATAGACGATGAAGTGAAAGAACTCACTGGCGCATATCTGTCAAAGGCCCTGCCCTATTATCCGCCGCCGGAGGCTGTTGGTGAAGAGATTTCAGTTAACATCGAGTGGAATGATGAGGGAGCGAACCTGTTTGACCAAATTGCCGCACGCCTTTATAAAAGACACACCACCTCTTATCCCATTGAGGCAGCTCTGGGTATTTTCCTGGATGGCGAAGTCATTTCATATCCTCAGATTCTCCAGGAAAAATATGAGGGCAAAGGTTCTATCACCGGGGGGTTTAGCTGGGACGAAGCACGGCTGCTGGCCATTCAGCTTAATTCAGGGGCGCTGCCCATGCCACTAAAGAAACCGCCCCTCTACGAGTCAGAGGTATCTGCCACCCTGGGAGCTGATTTCACCCATCGGGCTGTCCTTGCCGGGGTTATCGGGCTAATAGTGGTGATGTTGTTTATGATACTCTACTATCGTCTACCCGGCGTTGTAGCTAGCCTGGCTTTGCTCATCTACGCACTTCTGGTACTAGCCATATTTAAGCTAATTCCGGTAACTCTGACCCTGGCTGGTCTGGCTGGCTTTATCGTATCCGTTGGCATGGCGGTAGATGCCAATGTGCTTATCTTCGAGAGGCTGAAAGAGGAGTTGCGGGGGGGACGCACTTTAAGAGCAGCCGTTGACATTGGCTTCAGCCGTGCCTGGCTAGCTATTCGAGATAGTAACGTGACTACCTTTATCGCCTGCGGCATCCTTTACTGGTTTGGCAGTAGCATTGTGGAGAGCACGCAGGTGAAGGGGTTCGCCTTAACCTTGTTTATCGGTGTGGCAGTAAGCATGTTCTCTGCCATCATGGTTACTCGAGCCTTTCTCCGTTTCTTCATCGGTGCCTGGACGGAGAGGAGGCCTTCATTATTTGGAGTGGCAGCAAAAGATGTTTGACATTGTCGGTAAGAGATTTTGGTTTCTCTTGGCTTCGGCGGTAATCATCATCGTTGGGCTTGTCTCAGTGCTTGTTCCTGGCGGCTTGAAGCTGGGGATCGATTTCGAGGGGGGAATATCGGTCACGCTGGGGCCCAAGGAAGGAGAGACGCTAACTCTTGACCAGGTGCAGCAAAAGTTGAGGGATTTGGGATATAGCGAAGCTGCCGGGGGTGTTCAAGTGCTTGGTGAGGGTGATTTCTTTTTCCGTACCAGGGAATTGGACGAGAATGAGCAGCAGCAGCTAAGGAGTGGATTGAGCCAAATTGGGGAGGTGAAAGACTTCGAAGCTATCTCTGCAGTAATAGCCTCTGAGACAGTGCGCAGAGCCGCTATTGCCATGGGTGTGGCTACTATTGCTATGTTACTTTATATCGCTTGGGCATTTCGCAAAGTGCCCAATCCCTTCCGCTACGGCACCTGTGCTTTCATAGCCTTGCTATTTAGTGTTTTAGTGGTCTTGGGGACGTTTTCCTTCTTGGGGAGGACTCTGGGTTGGGAGATCGATCCCATGTTCATTGCGGCTATTCTGGCTGTTATCGGCTATGGTGTAAATGATACCATTGTCGTTCTTGACCGGCTTCGGGAGAATGTAGCCAAAGGCATGGCCACTGATTTCGACACCACCGTCAACTTCAGCCTTGTCCAGACCTTAACAAGGTCGCTAACTACTGGCATGGCGGCTCTCTTGACGATACTGGCTATCTACCTCTTCGTCGGTGGTCCCATCCGTGGCCTTCTCATGGCACTGTTTGTCGGCATTGTGGCTAGCACCTATGCCTCCATCTTCATTGCCAGCCAGCTATTGGTGGTTTGGGAGAGGGGGGAATGGGGCAGATTTCTCCCCAAGATACGCCTGCCCCAGAGGGTTAGAGGTGGGGAATAA
>CAZNKW010000206.1:0-2657 GCA_964573655.1 uncultured Dehalococcoidia bacterium | reverse complement strand
TCCAAGAGCTAAAGCTCAGCTACGAGGTGCCTTATCTTACCGATAGAGGTCAAATAATCGATAACATCACTGTCCAGATTAATGAGCAAAGACAGGGAGTGGACATCAGTTATGCCCTATTGGAACCCACGGAGCAGAACCTGGATAACCTATTCCCCTCCAGCGGCATTGATTTATTGGCGCAGATGACCCAGCGGATTCTCCAAGACTTAGGGATAAACCCGCCAAGAATCATCCTGCAACTCTGGGAGTACAGTCCCACTACCAGGCTATACTCAGTGGAAGGAAGAGCGCCAGTCAATAAGGAGAGGGATACGGTGCTCATTATCCTCACCAAGACCCCCTTTATTTACAAGTTCGGCTATGAGCTGGTGCTTTGGCATCAAGCCATGCACGCTAAGGATAGATGGGAGCATAGATTCCCTTCCACTCATCCGCTAGTGGAAGCTGGTGAATGGCTAGATGTCCTGTGGCACTTCTCCATTGATGGCAGGTTACAAAACTGGGGAAAGCCCCACTACTCCAGAGCCGAACGACTGGAAGAAGCCAACCGGGTATTTGAAGAGCTTAGCCAGGTCAAGGAGCCTCAAGCTCAGGCCAAGGAGCTATGCCATGAACTTTGGGGCCAGGAGGTAACCCTGGCCCAGCTAGTGGAGATTGGCAAAGGGCTGGGGTTAAAGCTAGCTATTAAAAGCTAACCTGGAATAGCCGGCTCAGAAGCCAGCCCAGTCCACAGCATACCGGGAAGGTCAAAATCCAAGCAGCCACAATGCGCCCCCCTACCCCCCAGCGCACCGCCGATATGCTGCGCGTAGCACCCACGCCCATGATGGCAGTATTTATGGTGTGGGTGGTGCTCAGGGGGATGCCAAAGAAGGAAGCCAGCGTAATGGCCAGACCGGCCGAACTCTCGGCGGCAAAGCCATTCACCGGCTCCAGCTTGGTCAGCTTGAAGCCCATGGTGCGCATGATGCGCCAGCCGCCAAAGGCTGTACCCAGACCCATCACCACCCCGCAAACCAGGATAACCCATAAGGGAACGTGGAACTGGGTCATCGCCCCTCCCAGCACCAGCGCTAAGGCAAAGACCCCCATAAACTTCTGCCCATCGTTGCTACCGTGGCTGAAGGCCATGAAAGCAGCGGAGAGTATCTGAAGCTTGCTGAAGATGCTACGGACAGAGCTCGGCCTGGCGCGCCTCAGTAACCAGTAAAGAGTCACCATGACCACCATACTCAGGGAAAAGCCCAGAAAAGTGGAGAGACCCAGACCTATGAGCACTTTTTGCCACCCCTCCCAGAGGAGAACAGAGGAACCGGCGACAGCCAATCCAGCCCCGGTGAGACCGGCAACCAGCGCATGGCTTTCACTGGTAGGTAACCCATAACGCCAGGTCACTGTGCTCCAGATGACAATGGTGAGCATAGCGGCAGCCACCACAGGGAGGTCGATAATCTCCGGCCTGACAATATCTTTGCCAATAGTGGCCGCCACCGCAGTGCCCGTGGCCAGGGCACCCCCGATATTGAGTACAGCAGCCATAATCACTGCCTGAGAGGGGGAAAGAACACGGGTGGAAACTACAGTAGCGATAGCATTAGGGCTGTCTGTCCAGCCATTGACAAACTCGGCAGCCAGCACGAGGAGCAAAACCGGTATCAGCAGGGCAGAGCCATCAGGCATGCTTCAGCGCTACCCCTTCAAGGACGTTGGCTACGTCTTCGCAACGGTCGGTAGCAGTCTCCATATACTCATAGATCTCCCGCCATTTGATGATCTCCAGGGTGTCAACGGAATCCCCAAACAGCTCGCCTAATGCCTGACGCAATATCCGGTCTGCCTCATTTTCCAAGCGATTGAGTTCCACGCAGCGGGCCAGCATCTGCCCTAGCTCAGCCCGGTGTCGCAAGCCAGGCATGGCTCGCTCTACCTCATTGGCAGCAGCAACAATAACATTGGCTAGCTCCAAGGCCCTTTCTCTGGGCCGAGCTACCTTGTAGATCAGCATGTGCTCCGCTGCCGCCTGGATGAAGTCCACTACGTCATCAAGGTGCTGCGCCAGCGAGGCAATATCTTCCCGGTCCAGGGGGGTAAGAAAGGTGCTGTGCAGATTACTCATAATGCGGTGAATGACGTCATCGCCTTTGTGCTCCAGCTCCGTGATCTCCCTTACCTTGTCCTCTACGTCCTCCCACTTCTCCACCAGCTCCCGCAACACCTTGGCTATCTTCACCAGATTGGCCGCGCCTTCTTCGAAAAGGTCGAAGAACTTATCACCCTTAGGTAAAAAGGGGAACCTTATTGGCATGGCTCTCCTCCTAACCCTATCTCCCTGGATAATCAACCCAGTTTATCAGAAGGGGGAAGGGTCGTCAATCTGTTTTGGCAGGTTATCCCCTCTCCCTCGAAGGGAGACGACTGGGGTGGGGGTGAAAGGCGAAGGGCTTCTCCCCGTGGGTCTCACGTGCCTCAACTGACCTTGTCCCCCTCCCTCTGACTCCCTCCCGCCAGGGGAGGGAGAACTTCTATTCCCCTCTCCCTCGACGGGAGAGGGCTAGGGTGAGGGTGAAAGCCGCCCAAACTTGACAGAGATTTCCCATCGGCTATACTAGAAGCCATGTTCAGAACTAGCCGATCCCTCGAAGAGTCTACTCGAC
>CAZNKW010000205.1:0-2667 GCA_964573655.1 uncultured Dehalococcoidia bacterium | reverse complement strand
CAGCAACAAATACATCGATTTCTCCTTTAGTCTGGGAAAAGATCTCCGGACCGGTGGTCTCGTAATGAGCCAGGATATTGCTCTCATTATCGAATTGATTGGGCATGTAATACTTCTCTGGTTCCTTATCTACAAGTTGATGGGCTGTTCTGATAGCGCCGTCAGTGCCTTCTTTTGCCGGGGTGAGCACCACTTCGGCACCTAGGGCGGTCAGGACGCGCTGTCTCTCTACGCTAACACATTCTGGCATACAAAGTTTGACCCGGTATCCTTTTGCAGCTCCTATCATAGCCAGGGCAATCCCCATATTTCCTGACGTCGGTTCAACTATTATCTTCTCCTTGGTAAGTTTGCCAGACTCCTCTGCTTTGTTTATCATGTAGTAAGCAGGACGGTCTTTGACTGAACCCCCGAGGTTGCACCCTTCGAGTTTGCCCAAAATGCGTACTCTCGGGTTTCCGTTTACACTCCTCAACTCTACGAGCGGAGTATTGCCAATGGCATCCAGGATGCTGAATCTTCTATTTCTCACCGCCCTCATAAGTCCTCCATGGTTTACGTGGCCGATTCTTATTCCAATTAACCGCCTCTTCCATCAAACCTGCTTCAATTAAGGCCACAACCCTTACATCAAAAAGACCTGCACCTCCAGAGAAGGTGCACAAGACTAGCTCTACAAAGCATTCTACGACACCAAGCTTGGCAAATCAAGTATGAGGGCAAAATCTCGTTACAGTTAACACGTTTGATTTGACAGGGTTGGGGGTTTGTGGTATATTATGTTTAAAGGTCGACTGAGCACCAACTGGAGTCTATTCGGGAGGTGCGCAGATGAGGCTACATGGATTATATGGGGTGTGGCAAGTCGACAGTTAGTCCCCACCGAGAGGTGGGGGACTGAATAGAATAGATGCGAACTCAGAGAGTGACATCTGAGTGTTCTTGGTAGGAAACCAAGAGCGTTATTTGAACGAAAAGTAAAGGTAGGGGTGCCTTCGTGGCACCCCTACCTTTTTGTGAACCACTTCTGGCCTCCTAGGTGCTTGTCAGGTCCCTGACCTGACGGAACCCTCGGAGGCTGATTCAGGTCGGGTCAGGGACCCGACACCCACGAAACTGCAAGGATCCATAATCCCTGGATTAGCGCTGTGTGTGCACCTATAGCTCCTCCCATATCTCGGGTAGGTTGGAGCATCCGCTCCAACAGTGCCTAGGGCAGATGCTCTAGGCTACCCATGATTCGGGTCTGTCCCTACTGCCGAAATACTGTTTTCCTTTCCAGGAAATAGTGGCGCACTAGCGGGGCCACCCTCAAACCGGAACTCACCGCTTGGTGTGTGCCAACGAAGGCACCGCCACCAGCATCGTGGCCCACGTAGAAAAGTCCGGGCAACGGCGTCCTGGGTGATGGTTTGTTCTTCCCACAATAACCTACGGTCACCGCTAAACCGACAGCCTCGCCTCCCAGGCCAGGCAAGACGGCATCCCTGCTGAGGGCTGCTACCTGGGCTGGGCCCACGTATCCTTCTCTTGATTCGATGTAAGGGACTGCCTCGGGGAACATCTCGCCGAATTGCTCATCCACTTTCCTCTGAAGCATCTTTATCTCTTTAGCCTCTGGGTCAGGAGAGCACCAGGTGCCCAGAAGCAGCATCTGTTTGCCCGGAGGTGCCATCTCAGGGTCGAAGTGCGCCGGAACTACCCCGTAGAAGGATACAACCTCGGGTATCTTTCCAGCCCTCATCTTGCTCAGACGCTCCACATCCAGAAAACTGCTCTCGGAGGTGCCTATGTACACACCATGCTCCATCACTGGCTTGCGGAAAATGTACCGCTGGCAGGTGAATCCCAGGCTGGGGACTACGTCCTTCACATAGTTCACGTAGCTCTTGTCAAAGTGCTCTTCCCCCACTAACTTGAGTACCGTAGGGTGAATGCCGGCGTTACTCACCACGATAGGTGCCTTGAAAACCCTGTCCTTGGTAGTGACTCCGGTGACCCGGCCCTGTTCGACAGTTATCCGCTCCACTTTGGCCCGAGTCCGCACCTCGCCACCATTAGCTTTCAGCACATTGACTATGTCCTCAACCAGGCGGGCATAGCCGCCCCTGGGGTAGCCCGTTGTGCTGCCGGCGAATATCTGCATTATCCTGGCCAGCTCTGACATGGCAACCAGTTCATAGACGCTGGTGGCCATGAGATTGGCCTGCACAGCGAAGAAACTGTAGAGAGGCCGTGGTATGTCCCTGTGCTGACGGAGCCATTGCTGCACGCTGACACCGTCAAGGGCATCCAACTGCTCCGGGGTCAATAGGATCATTTCGGCCAACACCTTCAGGGCTACTTCGCGTTCCTTGGGGTCAAGTTGCCATGCATTAAACATGTTTTCTGTGGGGTCCGCTTCCGTCTTTGCTCCGGTAACACTGGTTATCCACTCCCCTCCTGGACGTCTATACATCAGTGCGGTGGTCCCCCCTATGATATCTAGTCTAGACTCTATACCCAGCTCCCTGAAGGCTTCCACAAAAGGCCCTGCTTCCATGGGTATGCCATAGGTAGGCCACATCTCACCTTTGAAACCTTTTACTGACAAGCCCATCTGCTTGCCGCCAACACGGTCGTTCTTGTCCAGCACCAGGACTTTGAGACCCGACTTGGCCAGCAGGG
>CAZNKW010000204.1:0-2678 GCA_964573655.1 uncultured Dehalococcoidia bacterium | reverse complement strand
AAATAAACTTGGCTCCAGCGGCAGGACTCGAACCTGCGACCAAGCGGTTAACAGCCGCCCGCTCTACCGACTGAGCTACGCTGGATTACTCTGAGAACTTACATTGCGGCTGGCCGATTGACTCCTTATTATAGTCGGCTGGGAGTTATCCTGCAAGTTTGTTCCTATTCACCCGCTCTGTGGCCAAGTGAGGGCTTCCCAAGCTTTGATCATCAGAATCATGAGCCATGGGAAGCGGATGACCGAAAAGTCTATTGACTCTACGATTCTATGCGAGTATGGCTGCAAATTCCTGCCCATAGTTCTAGTTAATTTTTCCAAAAACTGAGTCCCTTTTTCGCCTGTTGTGTTAACTGAAAGCGTCTGAGGCTAGCTTTTTCTCTGGTGGTCATGTAATATGTGCTCTAGTGTCTGTAGGCGCCATTTTTAATGGGGTGCACGTTGGCCTCCATCTTATTGGCCTGGCTGTATCAGGATGATGGACAGTGACGGTAAAGATAGTTACCGATAGCGCTTCTGATATCCCTTCCCAAATGGCTCATGCCTTGGGAATCACCATTGTGCCCATCTATGTTCACTTTGGTGATAAGACCTATCGGGATAGAGTGGATATCAGTGAGGATGAACTATATCAGAAACTGGTCGAGGGAGCGGTACATCCCACCACCTCTGCGCCGTCTCCAGGGGATTTCGCTGAAGTTTATCGGCGACTATCGCGGGAGACTGATGAAATCGTCTCCATAGTGATTACTGCCAGGGAGAGTGCTGTCTACGACTCAGCGCTGTTGGGTAAGGAGATAGCGGGTGAGAGAAGCCGCATCGAGGTGGTTGACTCACAGTCGGTAAGCATGGGCCTAGGGTTTATCACTATGGCGGCCGCTGAGGCAGCCCGGGCTGGTGGGGATATTGAAGGAGTAGTGGAAGTAGCGCACCAGGCTATCCGCAAGACGCACCTGCTGGGTACTCTCGACACTATCAAATATATATTGAAAGGAGGACGCCTGAGCAGGGCATCCACATTGCTAGGAGCAATGCTGAGGGTAAGGCCTATGCTTACTCTACGAGAGGGGAAGCTGGTACTGGCAGGCTTAGCGCGCACCCGGGCGAAGGCCAAAGATCGCCTATTTGAATTTGTCAAAAAAACCCCGAATATCGAAGACCTGGCCATAGTGCACAGCACCACCCCAGAAGAGGCACAGAGTTTGGCTGAGCGGACAAAGTCTCTCCTCCCCGAAAGGCCGCCCCTCGTGGCTAGACTAGGTCCTGCACTCGGGGTGCATGGTGGCCCAGGATTTATGTGTGTGGCTATCAGGCAAGGGAAAAGCGCTACAGAGAAGGCCACTGGGAAGTAGAAATGAGGGAAAGCGTTATGCTCGGCCTTACCGGACTCTGAGCATATGGAGATCTTCTTCCTAGAATAGGCAATAAGCTGTTAACCGCTAGGTTCATAATTCCCATCCACCTGGGTGAGCTGACGATTACCTGCCCTTCCTTTGCAGTGTGCAGGAGACAGAGCAGGACTCACAGCCGGTAGTGCATGGTTCAATATGGATGCTTATGCTTGTCTCTCGTAGCCTTGCCTCTATATCCTCCTCGAGATGATCACATACCTCGTGCGCCGCATGTACACTGGCATCTTTGGGCATCACCAGATGAAGCTCTATGTGGCGCTGGTTGCCAACCTTGCGGGTACGCAGTCTGTGAAAGCCCACCACCTGACTGCTATGCTCCATAATACACGACCTTATGGTCTCTTCTTCAACCTCAGGCAGTCTTGTATCCATCAGCCCCCCAAACGATTCCTTCATGGTGAGGTAGGCCGTTCTGGCGATCACGGCAGCCACTAGCAGGGAAACGATGGGATCAACCATGTTCCACCCTGTTAGCCTTACCAGGACTAGTCCAACTAGGATAGCGCACGAGTTTAACGCATCGGCGAGCATGTCCTTACTAGTTGCCTTCAAAGCTACAGACTCTGTAGACCGGGCCGTCCTCGACACATACCAGGCAATCGCTCCGTTTATCACTATTGTTGCTGTTACTACGTAGATGCCTAGTGTGACTAGCTCCAGACTTCCTCCGGCAACCAGCCTCCTTGCTGCCTCATAAACAATTGCGGCAGCAGCCATAAATATCAGCCCTGCTATGACAGCACCGGCTATATCCTCCGCCTTGCCATGGCCGAAGGCATGTCGCTTATCAGGTGGCCTGCCTGAAATCCTGATACTAATCAGACCAATAATTGACCCTGAAAGATCAAGAACGCTGTGGACACCACCAGCGATAATGCTGAGACTGCCCGTAAGTATACCTGCTACCACTTCCATGATTATGAGCGAGGTGATAGCAAGAATAGACAGTTTGGCAGCATTCTCTTTGGAGGCTAGGATTGCCCTTTTTGTCCTTTGTTCTGCCATCTAAGCTTGCCCTGGGGGTTACCCTTCTCTTTTGAAACAACAAAAAGCCCGTAAGACACCTAGTCCCACGGGCTCAAAAATCCCGTTGCCAAGAACCTGGCCCGGCTATAACCTCACCACTCGGGATGGCCTGTTCCAGGTATTTTCATTCTAGCTTAGGAGCGTGATCATGTCAAGCACATTGCAAGGAGGGTGTTGAAAATGTAGGGACTCCAATTTATCGGAGTCTTTACAGGGCTCGTTTTTCAGCAATCTCTTGCA
>CAZNKW010000203.1:0-2682 GCA_964573655.1 uncultured Dehalococcoidia bacterium | reverse complement strand
GCAAGAAAGCCCTCGACCAGTATAAAAAATTCACCAAAATATTCAAAGACATGGGTCTTGATTATCCAACTTGGGACTAAGAACAAACTAAAAGAGGTGAGAAAATGGTGGACATAACTGAGCTAAGGAAAGTAGTAGCTGAGGTAAAGCGCAAAGAAGCAGAGGAAATGACCAAGGAACTTTTGGCACGGGGTCTTGATCCAGTTGCGATCTTAGAGGATGGCATAGTCAAAGGTCTCAATGATTTGGGAGCAAGATTTGAAGCAAGAAAAGCCTTTGTCCCCGACCTGGTGAAAGGGGGTATACTAGCCAGGGCTTGCATTCCGTATATACAGGAGGCTTTGCCCAAGGAAAGCATGCAAAAACTCCCGCAAAAGATAGTGATAGGGACAATGTTAAGCCAACACAATATCGGCAAGAATCTGGTTTGTACTTTCCTCTCGATTAATGGTTTTGAGATCGTCGACATAGGTGAAAAAAATGAACCATGGAATTTCTATGAGAAGGCCGAAGAGGCGGGAGCAGACATGATTGCAGTCTCAGTAATGTTTATTCCCGCCAAGCAAAAATTCGCTGAGTTAATAGACGTGCTGAAACAGATGAAAGTGCGTGAAAAGTACAAAGTAATAGTCGGCGGAGCTATAACCACAAAAGAGTGGGCAGAGAGTGTGGGGGCGGATGGCTGGGGAGCCCACGCAAAAGATGGAGTGGACCTGGCTAAGAAGCTACTGGGAGTAGCTTAGAGATAAACTTCACGTTTTGGAAGAGAAAGAGAAAGCCTCCACAAGCCACCTCCCAACCAAAAAACCTGCTGTAGTACATACCATCAGCCATGATTTTACCCCTGCTCGTAGGGCACACCCTCTTCCAAGGCTCGGGTTAGTTTGGCACCTTCTTCCCCCAAGTATCTTATATGTTGGGCTGTCAGCCAGGGCATGGCGTCCACAATATGGCGAATTAGATCCTCCGGATTACGGGACTCTTCTTCCCATAGCACCCTGTCTACTTCAGGGCTGACAAACAGGGCTCTGGCTACACCATTGTCCAAGCTAAAGAAGAAGAGACCTGAGGGGTCAGCCTGGAAGGGCAAAGGTCGCTTGAACCATTTATTTAATTTAGCCCAAGCTTTGTCCCAATCCCTTTCATAGATATGGGCTGAGTGTGAGATAAAGGTGGCTGAATCAACAGGTATGCCTATTCGCTTCGATACCTCCCTCTGCAATCTGATCAGGGATAAGGCACTAAACGGCCAAGCATTGTAGACGTCATCACTCCGAATAACGTAGGTCCCATAAAGTCGCTCATCCGCGATGTTGAAGGTAACTAAAACGACACAAGGTGCGTCGTCCAGCCTGTCGAGGTCAGTGAGTCCAAGGAGAACCATAGTGCCTCTTTTGGTGTCATGAGACCTTTGTAGCCTATCAATGGTTCTCTCCAGCTGATTTACCTTTTCCATCCTATTAGTTTCCTGGTTAAACCAAGACCAGCTTTGCAACCGCTCACCGCAGGTATAGTCCACATCTTCCCGAGGGGAAAGAGAGAGGAAATGCCCATAATACGCCTCGAATTCGTCAGCACCGAAATCGAAGCAGCAAGGGAGCGTTCCCTCCTCACTAGCTAACTTTACAGTGACCACAGCGTTCAGAACCTCAGTCAGCCGATCACCTCTCCTCGTGCCCTTCACCGTGCCGCAACGCATCACCAGGTTTACTAGCTGCAACCAGCCATCACCTACCTCCTCAGCAAATAGGGTGAAAGTGGTCTTCCTGGAAGGGAAAGTGGTTTGTTCTGGTATGGCTACTGGGGGAAAAGACCGCGGCTCCATCTCTCCGCCTAGATAAGGTATATTGCTTATATCTCTCCCCACCTCCTCCAAGCTCTTAGTGCGCCAATCCCACACCTTCACGTATTTCCGAAGCAGATCCACCGCTTCCCGATCCATCTCGGGGTAGAGTTTCCCTCCTGACCTTGGCAGTGTATTGTCCTCAGTCAGACCTTCCTCCCAGAGGGTAAGCAAAGCATCACCAGTCATCGATAAGTCCTTGCCACAGATTACCAGGTTACGGATAGCAGGATAGAGGTACAAGCCCCTCAGTAGCCACCCCAAGCCCATTTTTGTCCTTAGTGGTCCGATGATGTTTATCCTCGGCAGGTTTAGATAGAGTCTGATTCGATTCAAGGGCGTCCACAGAGTGCAAACTCCGATATCGCCGGTAGCTGCATCCCGCACCTCCAGCTTCGGGAGGCACTCTGACTCCCAAGTATGGATCGTCCCCATTCTCCTGCCCTACTCGTGGTCCCCTTTGAAATTGGTATCTCGAGATGTAATGCTCCAGTCTTTTTCGGACAGATCGACCTTGCCAAAATGATACACCTCACCCTTATTCTTTATCAACCCAATCAGCTTGTTCACCTCCACGGTCAGCCCCAGTTTACGCCAATGTTTCTGCAGAAATAATAGAGAAGGGAGAGTAACATTTGTCAGAATCGTTGCCTAGCGCCTAGTGCATGTCAGACATGATGTCGATAGACTCCTTCAGAGTCAGACTCGAGCACTCCGTCAGGATCATGGCCTTCCAGGGCTTTTAGGTGTCGAGGGAGAATACGTTCTTCATATATGCGCTCTAGCTGATCCAGAAGGCGTTCTGGGTCAGCATCGTAGCATACGATTGCTCCGGTCTC
>CAZNKW010000202.1:0-2735 GCA_964573655.1 uncultured Dehalococcoidia bacterium | reverse complement strand
GGGGCAAATGATAACCTGAAGAAGTAAAATTCTAGATTCAAAATAGGAGACGGCAATGGTAGGAATAACATCGTATGGTGCCTACATCCCCTGGCACCGGATGAATCGAGAGGATTGCGTTAAAGCCTGGGGTGGGTTTGCCATGCCCGGCGAAAGAGCGGTAGCCTACTACGATGAAGACAGCGTCACCATGGCTGTAGAAGCCGCTATGGACTGCCTGAGGGACCTAGACCCATATAAGGTGGATGGTCTCTACTTTGCCACTACCACCTCCCCCTATAAGGAGAAGCAGTGCTCCTCCTTGATAGCCATACCCCTGGACTTGCGTCGGGATATTCGGACTGCTGATGTAACTACCTCCCTGCGGTCGGGAACAACTGCCTTATCCTTGGCTCTGGATGCCATCAAAGCCGGCACCGCCAATAGTATCCTGGTAACTGCGGCTGACAGCCGAATAGGGGCACCAGCCGGCATGCTGGAGCAGCAGATGGGTGATGGCGCTGCTGCTCTTCTTTTGGGCAAGAAGAAGGTCATTGCCGAGATTCAAGATAGCTACTCTATCTCGGACGAACTGTCCGGGATGTGGCGGTCTTATAACGATACCTTCGTCCGCTCCTGGGAAGACCGCATGGTGCTGGATGAGGGCTATTCCAAGGTTCTCCCCGAGGCAATGTCCGGGCTGATGAAGAAAGGTGGTCTCTCGCCAAAAGACTTCACCAAGGTGGTTTTCGATCCTCCCGGCGACCCTCGGAGGCACGGACGAGTGGCAGCAGCACTGGGGTTTGAGGCCTCTCAGGTGCAGGACCCCTTTAAACTCTTCCTCAATGTGGGCATCACCGGCTGTGCTATGGCTCCGATGATGTTGGTAGCCGCTCTGGAGGAGGCTAAACCCGGGGACAGGATACTCTTTGCCGGCAGTGGGAACGGTGCTGATGCCTTTGTCTTGCAGGTAACCGACGCCATAGAGAAGCTAGGGGAGCGCCGCGGAATTAAGAAGAACCTGGAATCAAAGCAGGTAATGACCAACTATAATGACTACCTGCGCTGGCGCGAAATAGTTCCCCTGGAAGCAGCCAGGCGGCCCGAAAAGCAACACATTCGCCTGTCAGCCATATGGAGAGAAAGGAGGCAACTCCTGGGGCTCTGGGGGATCAAGTGCCGGCGTTGCGGTACTCCTCAGTATGACAACGGCGCTGCTACCACAGGACCCATCCGCGTCTGTGCTGTTTGCCAGGCTCAAGACGACTTTGACGATTATAACTTTGCTCGAAGGAAGGCCACGGTCTTCAGCTACACCCAGGATAACCTGGCTCCGGTCATCGACCCTCCGGCTTCCGTAGTGCTGGTCGAGTTTGAAGGTGGGGGAAGGGCGTTCTTTGATCTCACCGATCGGGACCCGGCCAAGGTCGAGATCGCCATGCCAGTGGAGATGACCTTCAGAAAGCTGCAGTTCGACCGGGGCCTGAGCAACTATTTTTGGAAAGCTCGACCAATAAGGTAAAGGAGGCCAGAGATGCCAGGGAGCATTAAGGATAAGGTGGCTATTGTAGGTATGGGCTGCACCAAGTTTGGGGAGCTGTGGGACAAGGGTCCCACAGACCTCATCGTGGACGCGGTGAATGAAGCCCTAGCCGATGCCGCCATAGAGATGAAAGATGTCCAGGCAATCTGGGCAGGCACCCTTTTCAGCGGCGCTGGGGGCCGCACTGTGAGTGAAGCCTTAAGGGCGCAGTATGTACCAGTTACCAGGGTGGAGAACGCTTGCGCCTCCGGCCACGAGGCGGTACGAGGTGCCGCTTATGCTGTGGCTGCCGGCGTCTACGACCTTTGTTTGGCCGTCGGTTTCGAGAAGCTGAAGGATGAGGGCATGAGTGGCGTGCCAGGCATGGAGAATCGCACTAACACTCACTATCAGTCAAGTATGCCCGGGGTGTTCGCTATCATGGCCACCAGGTACTTCTCCCGCTACGGACTTAGCCCCGATGAGGGCAAAGCCATGCTAGGTAAGATCTCCGTCAAGAGTCACCACAACGGCTCTTTAAATCCCAAGGCCCATCTGAGGAGAGAGATCACCCTGGAACAGGTGCTAAATGCTCCTATCATTGCCTGGCCGCTGGGCCTATTCGATTGCTGTGGTGTCTCTGATGGTGGTGCTGCGGCTATCATTGTCCGCGCCGATATGGTGAAGAGCTTCCCTAACAAGCCGGTATATATCAAGGCTCTCCAGATATGCGCCAGCCCCACCTCGGGCCGGCTGACTTCAGAGTACGACTACACCCATGTTGAGGAAGCCTATCGTGCCGGTATGGCTGCCTATGCTGAGGCAGGGATTAAGAATCCTCGCCGGGAAATAAACCTAGCAGAAGTGCACGATTGCTTCTCCATCACAGAGGCTGTCACTATGGAAGACCTCCAGTTCAGTCCCAGAGGGCGAGTGAAGGAGGATATCGAAGCAGGAACCTTCCAATTAGACGGGGAGCTGCCGGTGCAACCTGATGGAGGCCTGAAGTGCTTCGGACACCCCATCGGTGCTTCCGGCATAAGGATGCTTTATGAGCCCTACCTCCACTTTCAGGGCCGGGCTGGACCACGTCAGACAAAAGACCCGAAGCTGGCCCTAGCTCACAACATGGGGCATGAGCCTTATGCACCCACGGTCAGCGTCTGCATCGTTGGACTCTAGCTATCCACGCTTAATACGGCCACCAGCTCGGCAGGTCACCTCCCCACATCAC
>CAZNKW010000201.1:0-2756 GCA_964573655.1 uncultured Dehalococcoidia bacterium | reverse complement strand
CCCTGTTTCAGTTGAGGGTAGACTCTGTATCGCCCCTATATTTTTCGGGTAAAATATGGAGGGTTGGTCAATATAAAGAAAAGTGATTAGGTTGACATTGTTAGCCTTCTTGACAATAATCAAAAATCCAAGGAAGTGGTTACCATGAGTCCTGGTGTATACGATGAGCTTAAAACAATGGTGGGACAAGAGCAGCCGGAGCAAGTTGCTGTTGATGCGGTGTGCAAACACATGATCAGGCACTGGTGTGAAGCGATGGAGGATGCCAATCCTTTGTACACGGATGAGGAGTATGCCAAGAAAAGCAAGTATGGTAGTATCATTGCCCCACCCACCATGGTGCAAGCGTGGTCTATGCCTCCTCTATGGCCTGCTAGAGAGATGCCGGCGGTCTATAAAAGGATATTTGAAACATGTGCCAAAGCTGGCTTTGATCAAATAATCGACACTGATGGTGAGATGGAATTCTTCTGCCCGCTGTTTCCAGGAGATCGAGTACATGTCGTGACAAAGGTTGGTGAGGTGACACCAGAAAAGAAGACGAGTCTCGGAAACGGCCACTTCATTACCCTTGAGTCGACCTACACCAACCAGAGAGGGGAGTTGGTCTGTGTTCAACGCGTAATCATCTTGATGTATAAAGCCAGGGAGAAAGGATGAGGTATAAAATCCTATACTGGGAGGATATTAAGGAGGGGGAAAAGCTACCCACTCTGACCAAGGAAATCACTACCACGACGGTTATTGCCACGGCTATTGCGTCAAGGGACTTCTACCCGGTGCACCACGACTTTCGCTTTGCACAAAAAGCAGGCGCCAGGGATATCTTTATAAACATTCTGACCTCTGGCGGGTTTGTGGGTAGGTATTTGACGGAGTGGTCTGGACCTGAGGGGGAACTAAAATGGATGAAATTTCACCTTGGAGTTCCTTGCTATGCTGGTGATATTTTGACCATGACTGGCAAGGTTGTTAAAAAGTACGTAGCTGGTGACCAGTATCTAGTAGATATAGAGTATAACTTCATTGTACCAGGTGGGAGTCATTGCAATGGGATGGCAACCATGATTCTATCTGCCAGAGGCTCCTAATTATCCTGGTAGTCGAGCGGGCTATGGACTATCCTATATAAGAAGGATAACGGCAGCTTTGAGAGCAAATTCTGCTCCACCATAGCCTTGTTCACCATAGGCTTCTTTTAGGGTTAGCGTTATGTATTCTTTCTTTCATATTTGAGTTAAGAAAATGTGAGACCGAAAGCCTGTGAGATGGTTCTCTTAAGAGTGGGTGAAAGAGGTTCTACATTAACTGATTCGCCCTCAGCAACTTTGATTTTGAGATAATTCTGTAATTAAACTCTTAGTATGGATATCCATCCCCAAGTTACTGGCTTTATCCTTTACTGTGTACAGCGCCGCGGAAAGGAATGGCCAAGTCTTTATGACGAGATGTGCCGAGTAGCAGGGCGAGGTCTTTATCAAGGTTTACATCATAAAGATTTGAGAAAGCTAGGGCTCTCCTTCAGCCTAAATCATATAGAAGAGACTGTTCAAATAATAGAGGCGGTGACAAATTCAAAAATTGAAAATAACTCTTCAGATTTCCCCCTGTAAAAGCTTCAAGTAGGCACTCCCACCCTGAGGGCATTTGGCAACCCAAATTGTCATTGTGAGCCTTTCGCTTTCTGTCACCCTGAGCTGAAGCCATGAGCGAAGGGGCAGTGAAGAATCTGACAACGTTCAGGACAGGCTCCGCCAGGCAATCTCATTATTGCTTACAGAGATTGCTTCCTCCGATAAATCGAGGTTGCCATGACATTAAACATCTTCCTTCTCTCCAAATTGCCTTAGCAAATAGTTCATGCTAAAATATCTCCGATTCTTATAGTTAACCCAAATTAGTGTATGAAATATTTGGCCCCTTCTCCTAAATAAATGTCATAGAGACTCCGATAAATCGGAGTTCCTGAGTCTAGCAGATAGACCTTCAGGTTTGTCCCTATGAGTTAGTGGCCAATTTGGCATGAAGTAAAGCTGTGAAAACACAAAGATGTAAAGGCAGCCGAGACCTTCTCCCTGAGGATATGGCCAGGTTTCGCTATATTGAGGGTGTCTTTAGGTCCTGCTGCCTCGAATGGGGCTACCAGGAGATAAGAACGCCTACGTTAGAATACCTCCATCTATTTACCTCTACAGGTACTCTCACTCCTAGCATGCTGAATAAGGTATACTCTTTCCTCGATTGGGATGGCTGGAGCGGGGAGAGGGTAGTGCTCAGGCCTGAGGGCACTATCCCTGCTGCCAGACTTTATATCGAAAATCTGCTATCAGTTCACCCAGCCAAGCTTTTCTATGTAGAAAACGTCTTTAGCTTTGAAGAGACAGGAAAAGAATCGCGAGAGCGCTGGCAGTGTGGGGCTGAAATAATAGGAAGTGCTAAGCCGTCAGCAGATGTAGAGTTAATGTTGCTTGCCTTGGAGACTCTGTCAAAGTTAGGCATTAGAGGGGTAGAATTGCATCTCTCTCATGCTGGGTTGATAAGGGCTTTGCTCCGTGAATTAGGATTGACGCTAGTAGAGCAGAGCCAAATCTTTGACCGAATCCTGGACGGAGATATAGAGGTAGTGAAAACGATGATGAGTGCGAAGCCTCAGATTCGAGATTCCTTGCCATTGCTTTTCGAGCTCAAGGGGAAGTCGCCTGGTTTCCTACAGAACCTAAAGGCTTCTCTAGTGCAAGTATTCCCTAACCTTGAGG
>CAZNKW010000200.1:0-2762 GCA_964573655.1 uncultured Dehalococcoidia bacterium | reverse complement strand
TTTGGACATTCATACGGAAAACCAAGAAGGTGAGAAAAAGCTAATAGGAAAGGCTACAATCCGCCTGCCCTAGTATAGACAATCTGCTCGTTCGACACACGTCTCTTCTCAATGCGTGGGAGACTATCTCAGATTCTGTACTTGGCTAACCTCCTTTTATCCTGGGAAGCCCCATACCCACCCAGCAGATGAGGTTCCTCATAACCTCGTTGCTGCCCATAGCAACGCTCAATCCCTTGCAGATCTGGTAGCTATCCTCAAAATAGCCTTTGAGCGGTGCCCACCTGGAATCCTTTAATGTCCCATAAAGACCCATGATCCGGCAGCCGGTATAGGTCAGATGTTCATTCAACTCAGTGGCGAAGACCTTCGCTGTGCAGGCTGCAGCTGCCACATCTTCAATGCTTTTCAGTGTCATTTGCTTCCATATCACCTGGAGGGACAGACTGCGAGCTACCTCAATTTCGGTTGCAAGCTCTCCCAGTCTATTACGGGCGACAGGGTCTTCTGCCAGGATCTTGCCATTCCATTTTGTCTCGCTGCAAAACTGCACTAATTCATCGAAGATGCGTCTCAGTCCGGAAGTCAGCATAACCATGGATCGCTCGTAGTTGGACGTGAGCTGGGAGACTGTCCAACCCTCATTCTCCTCCCCCACCCGATTGCGCACTGGAACCCGAACATTGTCGAAAAAGACCTCGTTGAACAGGTAGGCGCTGTTCATGGTGAGAATAGGCCGTACGGTGATGCCGGGTGTCTTCATGTCCACTAGAATGAATGAGAGTCCCCGACCTCTCTTGTGAGCTTCGTCAAGCCCGGTCCTGAAGATTCCAAAACCCCAATCTGCATGGTGAGCACCGCTACTCCAAGTCTTCTGCCCATTTATGACATAGTAGTCCCCCTCCCTTACAGCAATGGTGGTGACGGACGCCAAATCTGAGCCAGCATTCGGCTCGCTCCACAACTGGGCCCAGAATCGCTCTCCCCGCGCCATGGGAAGCAAGTGTTCCTTTTTCTGCTCATGGGTGCCCCACATCACAAGGGCAGGTGCAAGCATGAGTACGCCCATTGGGTCGACACCCGCTCCAAGGTTGTATCCTTGCACATCACTGAAGATGTACTGTTCTGTGAGAGGAGCATCAGCCCCTCCATATTCCTTGGGCCAAGGGCGGGAAAGCCATCCTCTAGCTCCTAGCTTCCTCGCGGTCTGTTTGAAGAATTCCCAACACTCCTCGCTGAAGATAGCTTCCATCGATGCCGACCAATGAGGGGGGGCATTCTTCATTTCCGTCTTGAAGAAATCATCAAACTCCTTCCTCAGTGCCTCTTCCTTTGGAGTAAACCGAAAGTCCATGCTTATGCCTCCTTGACTATGCTGCTACGCCCTGTCCTATCAGCCTAGCCACTCCATATGTTCACCGAGCCTACGATGATTTGGTTTGCCTGTTGAACCGTTTTTCGAGAAGCCTGACCTCTGTCTGAGCCTGGCGTTCGGCAAAAAGCTTGACTAGGATAGTATCTACCAAAGGCCCAATAAGCGGCCATCGAGAAGAGAACTCGATTGTGAAGAAGAAATCCGTCTCGTTTCCTGAGCGAAGAAACAGGCGCTGCTCAAAGGCACGAATGAACGAATCAAGCCTTGTCGTAATCAGTTCATTTTCCTTCATCTCTGTGATTGTCAATACAGGCCGGATTCTTCGGCCGAACATGGAAAGAGTGAGTTCGTAGCAGCTACCCACTGCAGGAGTGCCATCCCCCATAGGGTCGACCCGAAGCACTGAAGGATTGTAGTCCCTTATCGTTCGGAAATCAGCGATATATGAGAACACCTCACCGACTGGCGCCTTCAATCGAGTCCTGAGTTCAATTTTGGCCAATAAACTGCCCCGCCTTCTGCCCTTGGCAACTAGAAAAGATTCGCAGCTTGTCCAAATCCCATCTTATAGATCTCTCTAAAATGCATGGCACAGGTGCTTATAGTCAACTACGCTTGCGGCTCTCTAGACAATTTGGCAGGATGCTCCCAATCTTCTCCAAGAGTGTGAATGGCGACTTGCCGGAGGTCTTTTCTCAGGGGCTTTAGACTGAAAGTCATAGGGATGGAATCCACAAAGATGTACCGACGCGGGCGCTTGTAAGGTGCGATCCGTTCGTCGGCCCAGACCTGGATCTCTTCCTCAGTACACTGCTGTCCTTCCTTGAGCTTGACTACGGCAACTGGCATTTCCCCCTTGATACTGTGAGGTACTGCCACCACAACGGCTCGTTCTACCTTCGGATGTTGCGATAAATGTTGTTCAAGCTCTGTAGGAAAGACGCTATAACCGCCGCACTTGATGACGTCCTTTTCGCGCTCAACAAACTCCAGCAGGCCCCACTTGCCTCGTTTCATGATATCGCCGGTGCGAAACCACTGCCCATGAAAGGCTTTCTCAGTCTTGTCAGGGTCGTTCCAATATCCCTTCATAACGCCTGGCCCTTTGATCTCCAACTCGCCGGGTTGTCCCCTCGCTACAGGATTGCCGTTCTCGTCAACAATGCGGTAGCGGATTCCAGGAACTACCCATCCAGCGCAGGGTGGCCCCCATGGTGGACTGATGCACACGTGCCCTGCCGTCTCTGCCATACCATATCCGTGAACGAACAACGGCTTGAGGGGTATGCCCCACCTTCTCCGTTTGGATAGCTCCCGGAATCTTCGGACAAGATCTGTGGGAAAAGCATCTGCACCACCTCCCCATACCTGGATTGAGGTCAGATCG
>CAZNKW010000199.1:0-2791 GCA_964573655.1 uncultured Dehalococcoidia bacterium | reverse complement strand
TTAAGGAGAAAAGGCAGCGATGAATATTTCTAAAAGAGTTGTTTTGCATTTTCCACGAACTTTGGTGGATCAACCAATAATATATCGCCTGGTGAGGGATTATGACCTGATGTTCAACATCCTGAAGGCTTCCGTCACCCCTAAAGAGGAGGGCTTATTGGTCCTTGAGCTAAGTGGGGAGGAGAAAGACTATGAGAAGGGGGTGCGGTATCTAGCTGAAGTGGGGGTGGAAATTCAGCCCCTTAGCCGTGATGTTTATCGTGACGAGGCTGGTTGCACCCACTGTGGTGCTTGCATCATTATTTGCCCTACCCACGCCTTTGATCTGGAACCCTCGACCAGGAAGGTCAATTTCCTCGGTGAGAAATGCATTGCCTGTGGACTCTGTATAAAGGCTTGCCCCCCTCGGGCTATGGCGATGCGCCTTTAGTCTTATGTATCAGCCAAGGTTCTATCGAGAGTGGACTAAAGATAAAGATTTAGTTTCCTTCAGTGTGGTAGTGAAGGAAACGGACTTATATGTTCGGGCAAGACGTAACCTGAAAAGAAAGGCACTGAAAGCAGTCTTGAAGTACCGTGCTTTGCTAGAGAAATATATCGAACGCCATCCAGAGTTTCTGACTGCCCTCGAGCCTCTTGAGGTTGGAGGAGACGCCCCTCAAATAGTGAAAGACATGGCGGAGGCAGCCAGAAAGGCAGGCGTTGGCCCCATGGCTGCAGTAGCCGGGGCTATAGCTGAATACGTGGGGAGGGAATTGCTTCCCTTTTCATCAGAGGTAATTGTGGAGAATGGAGGAGATATATTTCTAAAGACCTTGAAAAAGAGATTGGTAGGGGTCTACGCCGGTGAGTCCTCTTTTACGGGGAAGATTGCCTTGGAAGTCCAGCCAGAGGAAACACCCTTAGGGATTTGTACCTCCTCTGGGACAGTGGGACATTCCCTTAGCTTTGGCAGGTCTGATGCCTGTATTGTGCTTTCCCCTTCCACTTCCCTGGCTGATGCTGCTGCTACTGCCATAGGTAATCTTATTGTAGAAGCAAGGGACATTCCTCGAGGGATTGACTTTGCCAAGAATGTTGAGGGGATAAAAGGGGTGGCGATTATCAAGGATGACCAGATTGGGATTTGGGGCGGAGTAAAAATTCTTCCAGTTGAGGGCTAAAGGTGAAAAGAATATACCTTGACCATGCAGCTACTACACCAACACATCCTGAGGTGGTGCAGGCTATGTTGCCCTATTTTACTGATGCCTTTGGCAATCCCTCCAGCCCCTATTCCCTGGGGCAAGAGGCGAGGGCAGCGGTAGAGGAAGCAAGAGATAAGATAGCCCACCTTATTGGTGCCCAAAGCGAAGAGATTATCTTTACCAGTGGAGGGACAGAAGCGGATAACTTTGCCATAAAAGGGATAGCTTATGCTAATCAGCACAAGGGGAATCACATCATTACTACCTCTATTGAGCACCATGCAGTGCTCGAGCCTTGCAAGTTTCTGGAGAGGCAAGGATTTAAGGTGACCTATCTTTCAGTAGATAAGTATGGTCTGATAAATCCAGAGGACGTGAAGAGAGCTATCACTGATAAGACCATCCTGATTTCAGTAATGCATGCCAACAATGAGGTAGGCACTATAGAGCCAATAGTCGAAATAGGTGAAATCGCTAAAGAAAAGGAAATCTATTTCCATACTGATGCAGTACAGACGGTGGGCCATATCCCGGTAAAGGTAGATGAGCTTGGGGTGGATTTGCTAGCTATGTCGGCTCATAAGCTCTACGGACCAAAGGGGATAGGGGCACTTTATGTTCGCCGAGGGACAAGAATCACCCCCTTTATGCATGGTGGAGGGCAAGAGCGAGGACGCCGGGCCAGCACCGAAAATGTGCCCGCCATCGTAGGATTCGGCAAGGCAGCGGAGATGGCTGAAAGAGAAATAGACAGAGAAGTAAAAAGGCTGGTCTCACTGCGTGATAGATTCATTCAGGGACTCTTTGAGCGAATTACCCAAATTCACCTTAATGGTCATCCTTCAAAGAGGCTGCCGGGCAATGTCAACGTAAGCATCGAGTTTGTGGAAGGAGAATCTATACTCATCAGCTTGGACTTAGAGGGTATCGTTGTCTCTACCGGCTCAGCCTGTAGCTCAAATGCTTTAGAACCGTCTCATGTGTTATTAGCTTTAGGATTGCCCGGTGAGCTCCCTCGTTGTTCCCTGCGGTTTAGCTTAGGCAGAGGGACTACTGAGGAGGACATAGGCCGAGTCCTAGAGGTGTTACCACGGATTGTGACTAAGCTACGGTCCATATCACCGCTTTTTAAAAAGTAAAAAGGTTGTGGGGTGGGTACAGCCTTACGGAACCCACCATTCTAAACTTGCTAAAGGAGGGGGTTGAGATGGCTAAAGACCCTGTCTGCGGCATGGAGGTAAACGAGAAGAAGGCAGCAGCTAAGTCGGAGTATAAAGGAAAGACCTACTACTTCTGTGCCCCTGGCTGCAAAAAAGCCTTTGATAAGGAGCCAGAGAAGTATTTGAAAGCCCAAAAGAATGGCTGAGATAATCGCAGTTTGCAAAAGCAAGAAGAAGGGCACTAAGAAGGAGCCAGGAGAGCAAGGACTTCTGAAGGAGGATTACGGACTTGTTGGTGACGCCCATGCCGACTGCTGCACCCATCGCCAAGTGAGTCTGCTGGCTAGGGAAAGCATCAATAAGATGCGTCATCTGGGCTTCGATGTAGGTCCTGGGGACTTTGCAGAGAATCTCACTACTGAAGGGATAGATTTAACCTCTTTG
>CAZNKW010000198.1:0-2842 GCA_964573655.1 uncultured Dehalococcoidia bacterium | reverse complement strand
GCGAAAGCATAGCTATTTATGGTTGTGGTGGTGTGGGACTGGGCGCCGTTATGGCCGCTAAGCTGGCTGGGGCAGGGATGACCATAGCCGTTGATAAAGTGGATCGAAAATTGAAAATGGCCAAAGAACTTGGGGCTGATTACATTATCAACGCTTCCCAGGAGAATCCTCAGGAGCGTATCGCCAGCCTGACCGGGAAGGACGTATTGACCCCACTGCAGGCTGGGGCAGACTACGCTCTGGAGTGCATCGGCAACGCTGAGGTGATGATGCAGGCCTTTGCCTCGATTCACATTGGAGGGAAATGCGTGGTGATGGGAATGGCCCCTCTGGGCGCCATGCTCAATATCGCCCCCTGGGAGTTTAACCTGGGGAAGACCATTACTGGAAGTACCCAGGGAGACATAAAACCGTTAGTTGACGTGCCCAGATACGTTGATTTGTATATGAATGGCAAACTCCCTCTCAATAAGTTGATCTCCAAGAGCTACAGGTTGGACCAAATCAATGAAGCTTATGGAGCACTTGAACGGGGAGAGATAATACGCGGCGTAGTCCGGTTTTAGCAACAGACATTTAGGATAAAAATTTCTTAAGGAGGTAGTGATGCCTGATGAAACGTTTGATGCGGTAGTAATCGGAGGGGGGACTACGGGTCTATACAGTGCTATGTATCTGATGAAGTACGCTGGCATGAGCGTTGGTATCTTTGAGAGGAGGCATGAGATTGGCGGCTGCCTTTCCACTGAGGAGGCGGCCGCCCCGGGTTTTCGTGGCAATCAACATGCTACAATGATGTTTAACTGGTACCACTTGCCATTCTATCGCGATTTCCCTGAATTCTGGGACTACGGGGCACGGCACGACCAGTATCTCTGCAGCGATGGGGCCATCTTCAGAAACAATCAGACCTGTCTGGCCATCTACAGTGAGAAACATGACCCTGACCAGGAGCGTACGGCGAAGGAGATTGCTCGCTTCTCAAAGAAGGATGCTGAGAAGTGGCTTAAAATGTGGAAGGCATGGAGCAGTGATGAAGGAATGAGGGTGCGGTTGGATCAGCTGTTCCTCCCGGCGGAGTGGCGCGTGCGGCCCGAGGTGCTGGAGAGGCAAGTGGCTATGTATCCAAAACTTGTGGAAGCTGGTTTCGAGCCAGATTCGCTAATCCTTTCAATTAGCCATATACGGGCGCTACGGGAATGGTGGGAAAGCAAGGAACTGCAGTACTGTATTGCGAGACTGGTTCTTTCGGGGGCATTTGATGTTAACCACACGGCGGCTGAAGCCCTAGGTTTTGCTCCGCAGCTGCCAGTTCTAGGTTTTAACCGAGGAGGAACTCACCAGATCGCTCATGCTGCCCACCAGATCCTGGTGGCTGGCGGGGCTAAGTTCTTCACCCACGCTGAGGTGGAGAAGGTCATCATAGAGAATGGAGCCGCCAAAGGCATCCGCCTCACCGATGGCACTGAAATCGGGGCAAGGAAGCTGGTGTTGAGCACCCTGAACCCGCGGCAGCTTTGCTTCGACCTAATAGGCAGAGAGTATCTGAGCGACAAGATGGCGCGTCGTGTGGACCTTTGGGAAGATACTTTCGGTTGCCTGATGTGGTACAGCTTCGCCATTCACGAGCGGCCCAAATACGAGGCAGCGGCGTTTAACCCCGATATCAATGAGACTTTCTGGCTTGGGCTGGCAGAGAATGCCGACCCTGAACATATCGCCAGGGAGACCTACTTCATGAAGCTGGGAATGTGGCCTCCAGTGGAGGACTGGTGCCCCACTGTCTGGTGTCACAGCATGGTTGACCCCTCCTACGCACCCCCGGGGAAACACATTGCCAATATGGAGCAGGTGGGGCCGCGTGCTAGCGCCCATACGGAGAAGGAGTGGCTGAAGCTGAAGAAGTGGTATGCTGAGGAGATCATCAAACTGTGGTCGAAACATGCCCCTAACATGAACTGGGATAACATTATCGGCTGCGACTATAACACTCCTTACGATAACCTGCGAATGAAGAACCTGGCACCCCACGGCGCCATGGCACAGGGCGACCGTACACCGTACCAATGTTTCGAGAATAGGCCTACCCCTGAGCTGGCAAACCACAGGACTCCGATAAAGAACCTCTATTGCACAGGGGGACAATGGTGGGTGGGATCAAATGTGGCCGGAACTGAGGCCTACAACTGCTACAGGATTATGGCTACGGACCTGGGACTGGGCAAGCCATGGGAGGAGCCGGGGAAAGAGGAGCCGGATTCCCTGGTTGAGCAGTATAGACTCGAAATGAAGAAGATGCGCGAAACGTTCAAGAGGACATAGTAGGGTAGGATGGACTATACCAGTGAATAGGATAGTCACCCAGCAGCGCTACGATTGCACAGAACTAGGCATCATGCACTAATCTTTCTTGTATACTGGTAAGCAGCGTCCAGCGGCAGAAATTGAGTGGGGCGACCATGAAAAGGAGCGCCACGGAAGGAGGGAAATGAATTGGCGACCAAGGTAAAGTCCAGAGCAAAGACAAAGTCCAAAGCACTAAAGGCATTCACCACCGCCGCCGAGACTATCGTTAACCCTGAGCTGAAGAAGTGGATTGAGCAGGGGGGCAAGGTGATGGGCTACTTCTGCTGCTATGCCCCGGAAGAGGTCATCACCGCTGCCGGCATGGTACCCTTCCGAGTGAGAGCTACCGGAAGCACTAGCACCGAGCTGGCGGACGCTTACCTCACCAACATAAACTGCTCCTTCTGCCGCCATGCTTTCAATATGGGTCTCCGGGGAGACTACGATTTCCTCGAAGCCGTTGTCTGGCTCAACAACTGCGACCACATACGCCGCA
>CAZNKW010000197.1:0-2860 GCA_964573655.1 uncultured Dehalococcoidia bacterium | reverse complement strand
GTCCCTACATCTGTATATCCTCTTATTGTTTATCTTCTGAACAATCTCTGAAATCAGATTGATTTTCTGCTCTTCATGCTGAGGTATGCCTGGTCGGCCACAATAATATGGTCCAGCACTTCGATGCCCACAATCTTGCCCGCCTCCACCAGTCGTTGGGTGAGTTTTATGTCATCCTCAGAGGGCTGAGGGTCCCCCGAAGGGTGATTGTGAACAAAGATAACTGAGGCAGCGCTGGCAGAGATAGCTTCCTTGAATACCTCCCGAGGGTGGACAATACTGGAGTCAAGGCTACCTATAGAGATGGGGGCTACCCCTATTAGCTGATTTCTGGTATCCAAAAGAAGCGTGAGGAAGTGCTCCCTCTTCTTACCCTTTAGCCTGCTTCTGACCTGACTGACGACATCCTCAGGACTCTTAATAACTGCCTTACCTCTTTCGGGATAACCTTCTAGCCTTTTGCTTAACTCAAAGGCAGCTTTTAGCTGGGTTGCCTTGGCAATACCTATCCCTTTTATCTGAGACAGCTCCTCTACCGAGCTGTTGGCAATGCCCTCCAAATTACCAAATTGGCTCAGTAATCTCTGAGCGGTGAGCATTACTGATTCGCCTCTAACCCCACGACCTAAGATTAGGGCGAGAATCTCCTGGGCAGAGAGGGCTTCAGCCCCTAGCTTGAGAAGCCTCTCTCTGGGACGCTCTGGAGGCGGCAGGTCATGAATAGTGAAGGATTTCTTCATTTTCCCTTCCCTAGCTGTGACCTGAGGTAAGCTTCCATGAACTCATCCAGCTTACCATCCAAAACTGCCTCGGCATCACTAATCTCATAGCCAGTACGGTGGTCCTTTACCATCCGATAAGGATGAAGGACGTAGCTGCGGATCTGGTTGCCCCAAGCAGCCGTCAGGTGCTCACCTTTAAGCTTTGTCCTTTCTTCGGCTTCCCTGGCTCGCTCTAACTCCAAAAGCCGTGCCTGAAGGACTCTCAAGGCTATCTCTTTATTCTGACGCTGGGAACGCTGGCTCTGGCTGGAAGCCACTATTCCAGTAGGAAGATGGGTTAGGCGGACTGCCGTGCTGGTTTTTTGCATGTGTTGTCCACCTGGTCCGCTAGACCTGAAGGTTTCTATCTTTAAGTCATCAGGGTTTATCCTTACTTCCACAGCCTGTTCCACTTCAGGCAAGACCTCTACCAGGGCAAAGGAGGTATGCCGGGCATGGTCAGCATCAAAAGGGGAGAGGCGAACCAAGCGGTGCACTCCATGCTCTGATTTGAGATAGCCGTAGGCGTAACTCCCTTTAATTTCGAGCATAGCACTCTTTAACCCTGCCTCCTCCCCCGGGGATAGGTCTAATACATCGGCACGATAGCCTCGTCTTTCCGACCACCGGAGATACATTCTTAATAATATCTCCGCCCAGTCCTGGGACTCAGTGCCCCCAGCACCGGCGTGGATAGCCAGGAGGGCGTCTCTCTTATCATAATCACCGCTAAGCAGTAGTTGAAAATCAAGCCTCTCTAGATGAGAAGAAATTTGATCGATTTCAGAGTGGATTTCCTGCTCTAAGGAGACATCCCTCTCCTGAAGAGAGAGGTCGATCAGCTCGGTCAGCTCGTTGACTTTCCGTTCCAGTTCACGCCAGCTTTGTGTTTCCTCGCTGAGTGCGCTAAGCCGACGCATGACCTCATTGGCCCTGGTAGGATTTTGCCAGAAATCAGGCTGACTAGACTCTCTCTCCAGCTCAGCGATTTCTTTTTCCTTCTCCGGAATGTCAAAGATGCACCATCATGGCAGAAATTCGATGGTGCAAGTCTTCCAACCTTTCCTTCTCACTTTGCATTTCTAGTTCCTCATTTCCAAATTTAAGGGAGGAGTCTGCCTTGCAGTGCCTCTGCCTCCTTGCTGGGCAAGTGACCAGAGGCAGCTAGATGAGCCAGGCGAGTCGGCTCAGGGAGGCGATAGCCTCGGCAGCATTTCATTACCCAGGATATAGCCGATTCCAGGTCTACCTTGTGCCCAATGGAAACATAAACGGGCTGTACTCCCAGCTTGGTGCGCAGGGCGGCACCAATGACCTCGCCATCATCTCTTACTTCCGCAAAGCTGCCCGGTGCTGCCCCTAACGGTTCATGCCGGCCACAGAGAATAGACTTAGCACAGCCAATAGTAGGTGAATTTAGCAGAAGACCAAGATGAGAGGCAAGCCCCAGTCGCCTCGGGTGAGCAATGCCCTGCCCATCTACCAGAACGAGGTCTGGAGTGGTAGCCAGTTTTTGGCAAGCCGCCAGAATCAAGGGCGATTCACGAAAGGATAAAAGTCCAGGCACATAAGGGAAGCCGATTCTCTGCTCTGCTACCCCTACTTCCACCACCGTCAACTGGGGATAAGCAAGGACCACTATTGCCCCAATAGCCACCCCCTGGGCATTGGGGGGAGATATATCTACTCCAGCGATAAGTTTCGGCGAACTGACCTCGTTCCTTTTTGATACTAAAGTTGCCAGTCTACGCTGAATAGCCTGAGCCTGGGCTGGAGTCACCTGCCATGAGTGTAGCTGCTGCACTTGCATAGCCTGATTATAGTCGCCCTCCAATATTCTGGCAACCTAAAGTAAACCCCACAAAATCTTCGATTTTGCGGGGGGCCCCCGCTCCGCGGGCGGGGTATTGACCCCGCCCTTGGCCAAGGGGATGCTGCGCCCCCTTGGAACCCCAGCAAGCTAGAGGGCATAGAATTTAAGTAACCACCCTAAACCCCTGGGTAGTGTCTTATTGTCCCCGCACGGTTTACCCCAATCCCTCTCCCTCGACGGGAGAGGGCAGGGTGAGGGTGAATCTCCCCCTCCTCTTAATCTCCTC
>CAZNKW010000196.1:0-2861 GCA_964573655.1 uncultured Dehalococcoidia bacterium | reverse complement strand
TCTAAAGGGTCACGCCACATTGAATGTAAATGCCAGAGGCAAGGTGGCTAATCAAATCTCCTACGCCCTTGGTTGACAATGAAGGAGCAAGAGCATTACAATGTGGCTACATGACTGGCAGTCAAAAGGTCGGTGGTTCCATTCTATTGTCTCCACTAGAACAAATCGCTATCTAAACGCAGCGGCTGTGGGCATCTGGAGGAGCATCAATGAGATGTCCATAAGTATCGCTGCTGGCTTCGTAGGGCTGCCTCATGGATAACTTGATATTTCTGGTGAAAAAGACAAAAGCAGAGGAGGGAGATGGACTTTCGCTTCACTAAGGAGGAAGAAAGTTTCCAAAAGGAGGTGCGGGATTTCCTCGCTGAGGCATTGCCCGAGGACTGGATGGGCGTAGACCCGGACGGACACAACGAGCAAGGAGTCGAGGAACTCCACCAGGTTTACCTCGAGATGCAGCGTAAGCTGGCTGCCAAGGGTTGGCTGGGGCTAATGTGGCCCAGAGAATACGGTGGCCAGGAGGCCCCCTTAATGAAACAGCTTATCTTGGAGCAGGAGTTGATTTACCGGGGGGCGCCATATTGGGCACTCTCTGCCGCACTCATGATCGGAAGCTTCATCCTACAATTCGGCACGGAGGAGCAAAAGAGACGATTCGTTCCTCCTATTGCCCGTGGGCAGGTGCAGTGGGCAGTGGGGATGAGTGAGCCAAATGCCGGCTCAGACCTGGCTAGCCTCCAATTGAGGGCAGCAGAGGAAGAGGGCTGCTTTGTTCTTAATGGGCAGAAGACCTGGCAGACTGGTGCCCACTATGCTGACTGGGCCATCGTATATGCTCGGACTGACCCAAACGTCCCCAAGCACAAGGGGATTAGCGCTTTTCTGGTTGATCTAAAGAGCCCGGGGATTACCATGCGTCGTATACCACAGATGAGTGGTCACCCTGCCTTCTGCGAAGTCTTTTATGACAATGTCAGAGTCCCCAAGGAGAACCTACTGGGTGGGAAGAACGAAGGCTGGAGTGTAGCGCTCTTCGGTGTCTACACTGAGAAAGCCTTCGGGCAGATGCTCATTAATAATGCCCGGCGGGATTTTGAACTGCTGGTACAGTACTGCCAGGAGACCTATGTCGACGGGCAGCCTTTGGCCAAAAGACCCCTTATCCGAAGTAGACTGGCACAGCTAGCTATCGATCTTGAGGTAGGATACAATCTTGGCCTAAGGTTGAACTGGATGGCAGTTAATGGTAGGCCAATTGTGGCCGAGGCCTCAGCCATGAGAACCTTTGGCGGCAGTCTCGTACAGCGCCTGGCTAATTTTGGTACGCAAATCCTTGGACTCTATGGGCAACTGGATGCACAGTCCAAGTGGGCCAAGCTGAGAGGCAGAATGAAATACCTCTATCTTGCCTCAGTGGCCATGACCATCGAAGGTGGTACCAATGAAGCTTCCAAGAATACTGTTGCCAGAGTTGGATTGGGCTTGCCGAAAGGCTAAAGACTACTTTGAGGCGTGGTCGTAGACTTGTTAAGACAAAAAACACATAAAGCCAAGCCAGTGGTGAATTTTTGTTAACTCTCTGCTCACGGACTGAATAGCAACAAGACAGGGGAATATGACACTCCAGACATAAAACCCTCCCAGGGCAGTCAAAGAGACGTTCTAATTTGCACATGATGGCACTCTTAGGCACCAGCCTATTTATCTGGCTCACCAGGTGATATTATTAAGAGAAAATGTATCAAGACACCATCGCTGCCATTTCCACGCCTTTAGGTGAAGGAGGAATAGGAATAGTCCGCCTCAGCGGAAGGGAGGCCCGCCCCATTGCCGAAAAGGTCTTCCAAGGAAGGCTGGCCCAGCGCCGCCTTAACTACGGACATATCATCGACCCTGAAAATGGTGAGGTGGTGGATGAGGTGCTGGTCTGCTATATGGCTGCCCCTTATACCTATACCAGGGAGGACGTGGTGGAGATTAACTGCCATGGTGGTCCTTTACCCCTGCAGCGCATCCTGCAATTAGTACTACGCTATGGGGCGAGGTTAGCCCATCCCGGCGAGTTCACCCTGCGGGCTTTCCTTAACGGCAGGATTGACCTGGCGCAAGCAGAATCGGTGCTGGATATAGTGCGTGCCAGGACCCAGGCCAGCTTACGCCTAGCCATGCAAGGGCTGGAGGGTCGCCTCTCAGCGGCAATCAAGGGAATCCGTAGCCAGCTAATGTCGGTCCTGGCCTACCTTACTGCCAGGATAGACTTCCCCGAGGATGAAATAGAGCCACAGGATATAATTCAGCCGTTAAAGGAAGCACTCCAGAGCTTACAGGAGCTTATCACCACTGCCGATAGCGGCATAGTTTATCGTCAGGGGGTGAGGACTGCCATTGTAGGGCGACCTAATGTGGGGAAATCTAGCCTCCTCAACAGGTTGCTCAGACAAGACCGCTCCATCGTTACCCCTATCCCGGGGACCACTCGAGATACCATCGAAGAGGTAGTAAATCTACAGGGCGTCCCTTTCATCCTGGTGGATACGGCTGGCATCATCCATAGTAAAGAGTTGATAGAATCCCTGGGGGTGGAGCGCAGCCGCAGGGCAATAGAGCAGGCTGATCTTGTCCTCTTGGTGATTGACACTAGCGAGCCAATAATGGAGGCTGACCGGGAAATAGGCGACTTAATTGGTGATAAAGCGGTCCTAGTGGTGGCCAACAAATGTGATTTACCTCAGCAGGCTAAAGTAGAGGAGTTGCCTTGGGAGAGGGTGTTCACCTCAGCCCTTTCTGGAGAGGGTCTAGCCCAACTGGAGGAAAAGATGGTCAACCTGGCTTTAGGAGGCAAGGTTTTTGTCTCCGATGCC